>DATCYU010000001.1:0-10916 GCA_036526295.1 Saccharimonadales bacterium (SeqCode)
GGCTATTGCGTCAGATTACCCTAACAAGCGAACGCGCACTGCGCCTTACGACCGACTTAACGCGTACCTCACGGCTCGAGGATGGCTTGTTTGAGCTAGAGCCACTTAACCCTCGGCAGATTTGTGAAGATGTTGCCCACGAGCTATGGCCGCTCTATAAGGCAAAAAATAAAGAGATTACCGTTGCATCGCGATATCGGCCAATTTTAGTAGTGGCGAATCGAGATTTACTGCGCCGCATTATGCTGAATTTTGGCGATAACGCTTTGCATTATGCCGGCGAGACGGCGCCGGTTGAGCTAAGGGTGCAAACGCATACCCAGGGAGGAAAAATCCGTATGGGCGTAAGAGATTATGGCCCTGCGGTGGCGCCCGATGTTTGGGAACGCCTGCAGGCGAATCTTGGTACTGGTACGCAGTCGCTCCCGGCGCGTCCGCAAAGTAGCGGCCTTGGCCTGTATGTTGCGGGTCAGTTTGCACAGGCAATGCACGGCAGCATCGGTGCTACAAGACATCGTGATGGCACGACATTCTTTGTTGATTTAGTGGCATCAACCCAAATGAGTTTACTATGACAAAAACACCATTTGTACTGATTGTAGAAGATGACAACTGGCAGGCAGAGCAGTACGTTCGTACGCTCAGCGACGCAGGCATACGCGCCGAGGTAGCACCGCATGCGCTTGCAGCAATCGATGCAGTTGACGTTGCATTGCCTGATGCGATTGTGCTTGACGTACTTTTGGCTGGGCCAAATGCATTTACGCTGCTACATGAATTTCGTTCTCATACCGACCTTGCTGGCATACCAGTTATTTTGTGTACCACCATTGCCGACCAACTTTCTGAGGAAGACCTAAAAGTCTACGGAGTACGGCAGGTGCTTGATAAAACCAAAATGGTGCCAGCCGATTTAGTTGTGGCAATTAAAAAGGCATCGCTATGACAACCAGCCGTGTTCGTGCAATTGTTCTAAGGCGTACGAACTATGGTGAGGCCGATCGAATTTTGCAGGTACTGACACCCGAAGGTCGTATGAGTGTTATGGCAAAGGGTGTACGCCGCGAAAAAAGTAAACTTGCCGGTGGCATTGAGCTGTTTGCTGTTAGCGATATTGTAGTGAGCCGGGGAAGGGGCGAGCTAGGCATTTTAACATCGGCACGGTTAGTTCAGTTTTACCGGCATATTATGGAAGATTACGACCGGCTGCAGTTTGGCTATGAGGCGATACGGCTTGTGGCGTCGGCAACTGAGACGATTGATGAATCTGAGTGGTTTGACGTTTTGCAGGAAGTTTTTATGGGGCTTGATGCGGTTACCATTCCCAAACAACTGGTTGAAGCATGGTTTTATTTGCACTATGCCACGCTTTTAGGGCGCGAGCTAAGCCTGGTGAACGATGTTGATGGCCAGCGTATTTCTGCCGAGGAAACCTACACATACGACGTAAGCGAGCAGGGTCTACGGCTAGCCCGGAATGGTGAGCTAACCGCTGACCATATAAAGTTTTTGCGGCTGCTAAATAGTAAATCGCTAAAAGTACTGGCGCAGGTAGGCGGCATTGGCGGTGTCTTGCCGCAATGTTGGTCGGTCGCACGGCAGCATGCTGCAGTATAAGAAAAGGGGGTAGGTGGTGCACTATTTGAAGCCGTGCACCCGGGGCTTGTCGACCGACTGGACTGATGAAGAGCTACTTCTTCTCGATGAGCCCACGCCGCATGAGATCGTTGACGATCGCAACGGCCGTAGTGCCCTGGTTCTCCATGATGTGGATCATGGATTCTGCGCGAGCGCCCTCAATCTGTACGGTGATCACTTGCGGCGTAATGTCGGCGTTCTGCCGCTGTGTGGTTTGAGCCTTCTTGAGCAGCGTGAACGCCGCAATGTACTGTGACCGCCCAACGAGCTTACTTGCCTCGTCGAGCAGCCTGCGGATCTCAGCTACATGCGGAAGCAAGAGCATGATGCTCTCGCACTGCGCAGATATCTGCTCGCGCGATGTCTTGTCGCGTACTCGACCCAGTCGCTGCAGGGCTTTTCGGAGTTCCCGAACCACCTCCGCGGCTGTTCGTGGGCGAGCCTTGAAGTTGATCTTGATCTGGACGACGTCACGCAGGAGGAGACCATCTTCATGACCTCTCTCCTCGAGCTTTCCATCGCGAACTGCTGTGGGCAGGAGACGTCGCGCTTGGTCAAGGCTGCCGCCGTCGGCATGCTGACCCGCAATGACGAGCATCGCCATGGCGCGTCGGAACTCTTGCTGTTGACGAGACACTACTCTGTCCTTTCACTTGCAGGGATCGACTTTGAAAGTATAGCATAAGCGATATACGTATGCTGTGTGTAATAATAGCAACACCTATGACAAGAGCCCGTTTTTACACTAAAAACGGGCTCAGGCATCACCTCCTTATGAGGGCGGGTAGGGAAGAGGGGTGGCTAGCGGTTGAACAGCCGGACGCTGAGCGGCCGACAGACGATGAGGCTAGCGATCTGGAGCTTACGCTTGCGGTTACCCGCCTGCGTGGCGAGCCGCCACGCTCGGCGAGCGAGCCGAAGCCGTTGCACGCCAGTTGCGATCTTCAGCCACCACACCAGGTTGTTGAGCTGGTAGGTGGCAGCGCGGGCCGGGCTGTTCTGGGCATCTGCGAGCAGAATGCTGTCGGCCAGCTCGTAGTACGACTGCGCCGTGAGGCCGTGGCCGAGCTTAGCGTGCACTCGGCCGTGGAACCCCTGAGTGGCTGCGTATTCCAGCCGGTCGTCCGACTCTCCCAGCAGTTCAAGAGATTCGTCGAGCAGAGCAGCGGCTCGCCGACAGTCGTTTTTGGCTACGGCAACCATGGCCCAGTCGCGCTTGATGCGCGCCCGGTGCTCGGGCTTCTCGGTGAGTGCGAACGCTACCGCGAAGCAGTGCTCGGCTGTGTCTAACCGGCCGAGCATGCGGTAGCAGATGCCGAGCAGTTGTTCGAGCTCTGCGCTCGAGCTGCCATCGTGCTCCTGTCGCCACTGGTCGCGAACCTCCAGAAAGCACGCCAGTGCCTCAAGGGTTCGGCCAGAATTGAGCAGGTTACTACCGTAGCTGGTACTT
This sequence comes from Saccharimonadales bacterium (SeqCode), assembly GCA_036526295.1. GTDB lineage: Bacteria > Patescibacteriota > Saccharimonadia > Saccharimonadales > Saccharimonadaceae > CAMLKC01. Next base: position 3,089 of record DATCYU010000001.1, read on the forward strand.
GGCACGTATTCCTTCACGTCTTCACCTCCCTAAACAGGAACGATGCCAGCGTAACTATACAATAATTTCAATTAAAAATCCAGGGTGGTGCGGCGCGCTTCTTTAATTTTATCAATGATTTATATCAAGAGGTACGCAAGACTTGTTGTCTCTGTTATAATAACCACAATATGGAAGAAAAACGCACCACCCTAGAAGATATTGTCAGCTTTGCAAAACGTCGAGGTTTTGTATACCCAGGTAGCGATATTTATGGTGGAGAAGCCGGTTTGTATGACTTTGGCCCGAATGGTGTAGAACTTCTAAACAACATTAAAAAATCGTGGTGGAAGGCAAATGTATACGATCGCGATGATTTTGTAGGGGTTGATTCGGCTATTTTTAAACATCCGCGTGTTTGGGAGGCTTCGGGCCATGTGGGCGGTTTTTCGGACCCATTGGCTGAATGCAAGGTATGCCATACTCGTATTCGAGTCGACAAAGAACTCGGTGCTATTGGCATTACGGCCGACGAAAAAATGAGCGAAGAAGAGCTAGGCAAGCTTTTTGACGAAAACCGTGACAAAATCAAATGCCCTAAATGTGGTAATAAAGATTTTACCGGCGTAAAGGCCTTTAACTTGCTGGTTAAATCAAACCTCGGTGATTTTACCGGCGAAGACGAGCGGCCAGTGTATTTACCGGGCGAAGCCTGCCAGGGTATTTACCTCAACTTTAAAAACGTAGTAGACACCATGCCGGTAAAAATACCATTTGGTATTGCACAGATTGGTAAGGCGTTTCGTAACGAAATTAGCCCTCGTAACTTTTTGTTCCGCACGCGTGAGCTTGAGCAGGCAGACACGCAGTACTTTGTGGCTCCGCACCAAAACAAAGAGGCCTACGAACGGATTAAACAGAACCGTTGGGATTGGTATGTAAATGACCTTGGTATTAAGCCTGAAAACCTCAAGTGGCACCAACATGAAAACCTGGTATTTTATGCTTCAGATGCCTGGGACATTGAATACAATTACCCATCGCTCGGTTTTGACGAGCTTGAAGGTGTGCACGACCGTACTGACTACGACTTAACGCAGCATATGAAATTTTCGGGTACCGATTTGCAATATAACGACCCAGCCACTCACGAAAAATATATTCCGTGGATCTTGGAAACCTCAATGGGTATGGGCCGCTGTTTCTTGGCAGTACTGTGTGACGCCTATACGGTCGAAACCTTACCCAATGGCGAAACTCGCACTGTGTTAAAACTAAAGCCTGAGCTTGCACCTGTTAAATACGCGGTATCGCCACTACTTAAAAACAAACCCGAGCTTGTAGAAAAAGCTCGCGAAGTTTACCTGGCGCTCAAAAAGAAATACGGCAACGTTATGTGGGACGACAACGGTAACATTGGTAAGCGCTACCGCCGCCAAGACGAAATTGGTACACCATATTGCGTGGTGATTGACTTTGATACACTTCAAGACGGCACGGTTACTATTCGCGATCGCGACACCACCGAACAAAAACGTGTTGCGATTGATCAAATTTAGGTCGAGCCTGCGCAGTGATAGCCGCAGCCAACTGGCCCGCCGAGAGCGGCAGTGGTATCACTGCTGGTCGCTCGCGGCGTTTACCAACGTCTGTACGAGCCTTCACTTGCGCTCCTCTGAGGACCGGCAATAGCAGATATATACTGACATAACATACGTATAATGTCAATAATACAACGCTTATGCTATAGTAAAAATATGAAAAGCATTGGCAAACTCATAAGTTCAATTGTCGTTTCGCTTTTGGCGGGCGGAACAGGAAGTATTTTTACGGTTGCGAATATTCCAGGGTGGTACGAGCACTTACAAAAATCACCACTTAATCCACCTAATTGGGTATTTGGGCCGGTATGGACGACATTGTATATTTTGATGGGTATTGCCCTGTATTTGGTGTGGGTAGCCCCAGGCAAAAAACGTGCGAAACAATTAGCATATGGGGCATTTTTTGCGCAACTTCTTTTAAATGTACTGTGGTCGGTGGTGTTTTTTGGCATGCACAGCCTATGGGGTGGGGCAGCGGTCATTGGGTGTCTATTTTTGGCGGCTGCCATTACCGCCATATTGTTTAAAACATTCTCAAGGCCAGCGGCTTGGCTATTCGCACCGTATATTGCCTGGATTTGCTTTGCAACCTACCTGAACGTTTCGGTTGCCGTACTAAACTAATACAAGAAAATATTTTTCGCCTCTGTATGACGTACCCAAGGCGTATCTTGCGTACCTTAAAAAGGGGATAGTATAATAGAAGTAACCTGATTGGAGGTGCGTGTAACGAGATGAATGACAACGAACTTACTAATAAAATAGAAGATTCGCCAGTTATGATGCCTACCCGATCGACGACTTATGAAATGCTGGTGCGCCAAAGTAAAAAAATGGGACGTGTTGCCACGCGCGCATTTCACGATGTACGAACTATACTTCACAAAGAAGTACAAATACCTCACTTTGATAGATTCATAACTCGCGCCGCCGAGGAAAAGCCAGACCCAAAAAAAGAAAAAGAACTACGCGAGGCCGACAGACTAAAAAGTATGGTGAAGCGTTCTCATCAAGTACTAGCTAGTGCGCGCACAGTGTGGATAATGACGCTTTTTCCAGACAGCATTGTAGTGGACCGTACCAAAATCAGTATCATTAAGCGCAGTTTCTTTTGGAACACCAATGTCATTAGTTTTCAGGTAGAGGATGTACTGAACGTATCGTGCTCGCTCGGGCCACTATTTGGCTCGCTTACGATTGCCAGTAGGGTTATGAGCACGATTGACCACTTTAACATTAACTATTTATGGCGTGGTGAAGCAATTTTTATGAAACACCTTATTCAAGGTCATATTATTGCAAAAAACAATAAACTTGAAACCGATAAACTAACGCGTAAAGAACTTGTAGAAATGCTCTGTGAGCTTGGTGCCGATGCCGATGTATAGCTGGTGCGCTATACTAAAGGCATGATAATTTACTATACCGACGGGAGCTGTAGCCCCAACCCTGGCCCTGGTGGCTTTGCTGTTATTAAAGATATGAAACCAACGATTCTTGGTTCAGACCCTGATTCAACGAATATTCGTATGGAAGGCAGGGCATTAATTGCTGCACTTAAAGACGCAAACGGTGCCGAATGTACTATTCATACTGACAGCGAGTTTTGGATCAACGTGATTACCAAATGGTCGCTCGGATGGGAAAAGAACGGCTGGAAAAAGAAGGGCGGAGAAATCAAAAATCTTGATTTGGTGCAAGAAGTTTGCCCGCTTTACCGAAAGTCGAACGCCACACTTATTTGGGTGCGTGGTCACAATAGCGACCCCGGTAATGAGCTTGCCGACGAGTGGGCTAATAAGGCTCGCGAACAACATAAAGCCAGCGAGTGGTATGAACAGTAAAACAGTCAATCAGGCACCACTCATGCAGCTGGCAACAAGCCGAAACAACCAGCCGTGGGTGTGCACGGTTTACTTTGTAGCGTTAGGCGGCAAATTCTATTGGCTCAGTTACCCCGAGCGACGCCATAGTGAGGAAGCTACAGATAATCCTCATGCCGCCATTGCTATTGCTGTAAAACAAGATTTGCCCGTGATTGGTATTCAGGCCGAAGGCGATGTTTCGGTTATTACAAATATTGCCGAGGCGACCAAAGTTTTAGCACTGTATGTCAAAAAATATGGGGCGGGTAAAAAATTTGTTGAGCTTTTAAAGCGTGGTAGCAATCACCACCAACTGTATTGTTTTACGCCACGGCGCGTGGTGTTATTTGACGAAACACAAACCACCCAAAAGCCATACCGCGAGATTGTTCTAGACGATTGAACAAATAATTGGTATAGTAATTTTGTTAACAATTTGAATATCAAGAGTGCGACGAGGGACTGGCCCATTGACTCGCCGGCAACCTGCTTTTAAAGCGCGGTGCCAAATCCAGCCTGGTAATCCTGGGAAAGATATGAGGTCATTTCGTACTCCTTACTTGGTAATTAGGCTGAAGAAAGGAGTATTTTTTATGTCAAAAGAACAACTGTATCGCACGGCTGAAAGCGTGTCGCCTAAGCATCCGGATAAAATATGTGATCAAATATCGGATGCCATTTTAGACGCCCATTTAGAGGAAGATCCACAGGCGCGCGTTGCTGTTGACGTAGCGGGAGGCCACGGCTATGTATTTGTAACAGGTGAGGTTACCAGTAAGGCGGAGCATGTTGATGTTGAAAATATTGTACGGAGGCTGGCGGGTGATGTAACGGTGTATAAGCACATTGTGCACCAAAGCCCCGAGATTGCGCAGGGTGTCGATACGGGTGGGGCGGGTGACCAGGGAATTATGGTGGGTTACGCTACCAGCGAGACACCCGAACTGCTGCCACTCGAAGTGATTCTTTCGCGCCGGCTCAATGAGTACTTATATCAAAAATGGCCGTATGATGGTAAAACGCAAGTGACATTAAAAGGTAGTGAGATTGTTTCGGTGGTGGCGAGTTTTCAACATGCACCATCGGCTAAACTGCGTGCTGCGGTGCAGAAATGGTTGACCGAGCATACCGCGAGTAGTAATGTAGTGCTACATATTAACCCTACAGGTGATTGGAACCTGGGCGGGTTTGATGCTGACTCGGGCTTAACTGGCCGTAAACTTATTGTTGATAACTATGGCCCGCGCATCTCAATTGGTGGTGGTGCATTTAGCGGTAAAGATGCAAGCAAGGTTGACCGAAGTGCGGCTTACATGGCACGCAAAATTGCCGTCGATTATTTAAAAGCAAGAAACGCTCATGAGGTATTTGTGCGGATCGCGTATGCCATTGGTGTTGCTGAGCCGCTCGAAGCGAGCGTTATTATTGACGGCATACACGAAGTGGTAGAAGGTTACGACTTAACGCCACGCGGTATTATTAAACAACTTGATCTTTTGCGACCACAATACGAAAAAACAGCTCGCTACGGCCATTTTGGCCACGGCTTTACGTGGGATTAGTTCATTCAATTCGAGAGTCGCTGTCTATGGTAAAATAATGATGATTAAACAAACGAAAGTTAGAATATGGAAACCGAACAGCGACAAACGACCGATATTTTTTTGTGGGCAAACAACACCGACGGCATTAAAAACGAGTTAGACGTTGAGTTCTTTTTATTCAACAAAAATTACACTCCTTATAGCACGCATTTTTCGAGTGACTTAAACGCCCAAATCAAACCACTATTTTTGTTCGACGTTATTAATTTTGTAACCATGGGCGCCGGCACGGGCCTAAGCGTACGTGAGTTTGAACTAAGTGAAGGCGAAGAAAACGTGTTACTAAGAACCGACCTTGCTAAAGTTGGTCGCGCCGAAACGCTTATTCACCTGATTGAAAAAGAACGTCATGATATCGTAGAGTTTAGCCAAGAAGAGCACGAATTTAAGCGAATAAAAGGTATCGTGGCTCGCTTTACCCATAAAGATGACCCCAAAAAAGCCTTTTATGTAATTAAAGGGATTTCGCAGGGGAATGTACTAAACGGCGCGACAAGCTGGGAATTTCGCGACGGCAAATTTGGCGCGTTTCAGGCAGATGTTGGCCTGAAAATGCCGGTAGATAACCAAGTGTTAATTATTGGTCACGACATTTTTGTATTCAACCAGCCAAAATTTGAAAAGTTGTTTAACTACGAATATAAAAAGCAAGTGCTGGCCGATCAAAAAGTTGATGAAATCGAAAAACAATATAAGCTGAGTTTTCCCGAAGGCCTTGATTTACAAACCTTGGTGCGCGAGCGCAAAAAGATTGTAAACAAACTCCAAAAAATGGAGATTGGCGAAATTTCACAGGACCAAGTGCTTGAGTATGCCGACGAAATGCAGCTAGAGCTCATGACCGATGATGCTGGAGCGATCATTATTATGGATGGCAACGATTTAGATACATTCGTGAATCTTATTAACGAAGATTACATTACGAGCGGAATTACGGGTAAGCGCTACGAAATTAAGAGTAAAAAGTTACTCGGCGAACCCGAAGGCGGTGAACCGCCGCGCGGCTAGTAGGTTTTGCCGCGTTTGTATTCTCCAAGGACGGTGATATGCACACCGTCCTTTTGGATAAGCTGGATGGTGTCATGTAGGTGGCCGCCGCCCACTTCAACGTCGAGGTGAAAACGATAGTGCCAAGCATCGCCAATAATAGGACGCGATTGAAGGGACGTAAGGTTCATACCAGCACTTGCCAGGTGATTAAGTGCTCCCACGAGCGCACCCGGGGCGTGGTTGGTGGTTAGAATAAGCGAGGCCTTATTAGCATCTGCTGCTGGTTTGCCGCGTGGATCAATAACCAAAAAACGCGTGTAGTTCGCGGCGTCATCTTCAATGTTTTCGGCTAGTATTGCTAAGCCGTATTCTTGGGCGGCGTCAACGCCTGCTACGGCTGCAATTTGGGGATCATTTTGTTCTTTCACGTACAGTACGCTGGCGGTGGTATCGTGATAATCAACGGGTTTTGCTTGGGGCAGATTTGCGGCTAGGTAACTACTACACTGGGCAAGTGCCACGGGCTGTGAATACACGTAGCGAATATTTTCGAGTGGCGTTCCGGGTAGGCCAATAAGCTGCTGGTGAATATGGAGGTAGATTTCGCCGGTTATAGGGTAGTGGTAACGGGCAATACAGTCGAGTGTTTCGGTTAAGGGGCCATGAATAGAGTTTTCAACCGCGACGAGTGCCATGTCGGCTTCACCATTTTTTAATAGCATAAAAACCTGCGTAAATGTTTCAGCAGGAACAATAACCACACTTGGGTCAAACCATAATTTTACCGCCTGGTGATGAAATGACCCGGCGGTGCCTTGGATTGCGACGCGCATTTAGTTGATTGTATCATAGTGCAGGGGCTAATTGCCTATAGTAAAGGCGCATAACACAACACCGGCGCCGTCATCCCATGAGTAGTGTGTTGGTGTAGGGCAGTCAGATGGCCCGCCTTCAAAGACCTGAGTCATCCACAAATGCGTGCCATCATACCATCCATAGGGTCCTACAAGGTCACCATGGACTCGCGGCGGGTTGACGGTTGGAATAGTACCAATTTTTTTAATTTCGGTCATCAGTGCGGTATTGCCAGATTCGAGGTAGGAATAGTTAGGATCGGTCATGACGGAGTCACGGCAGCGGCCTTGGCCATCAGGGCCCAGAGGAAAACCGGTTCCGAGGCAATAGTTACCCGTTGCAACGGGCGGGAAAGTGCCATACTTGGCTCTATATAGCTCAAAGAGCTTTGCCCATTGCTGTACTTGGGTGAGACGATCGGCATTTCGAGCATTTTTTTGAACAGTGCCATACGAAACAAACACAATACCAGCGAGTGTTGCAATAACGGCAACCACAACAAGGATCTCAATAATCGTAAAGCCCCTTATGCTTTTTCTCATGATGTCATTATAGCATCACATTGCCATAGCGAAATGAACTATACTAAAAGTAATGACGCAGGAGTTGGCATTAGAAATTATGCTTTCTGGCGAGAGCGTACTATTAACGGGGCCAGCAGGGGCGGGCAAAACGTACGTACTCAACCAGTTTATTAAGCTTGCCAAAGCCGAGGGCAAACATGTATCGGTGACGGCAACAACTGGCCTAGCAGCGACACACCTAGGCGGTGCAACAATTCATAGTTGGTCGGGCATTGGGGTGCACGATTTTTTGCCGCAGGGTTTCGCTGAGCATTTAGCCAAAGGTCGCTTTGAAATTATTGAAAAAACCGACGTCCTGATTATTGACGAGATTTCGATGCTGCACGATTACCGACTTGATATGGTAG
>DATCYU010000002.1:0-8988 GCA_036526295.1 Saccharimonadales bacterium (SeqCode)
AAATGTGAGATTTTTATTTACCCAGTGGGGGGATTATTTTTTGTCGTCGACAACTTCGCCTTCTACTGGTTCGTCGTCTTTTTTGTCGCCTTCAGCCTTTGGTTCTTCTTTTGAAGCGGCTTCGTACAACTTAGCACCAACTGTTTGGAGTTTCTCCATGAGCTCTTTGGCGGCTTTTTCAAGCTCTTCTTTGTCATTGCTGTCTTTGTGCTTTTTAGCCTCTTCGGCAGCGTCTTTAATGAGCTTTACGTCGTCTTCAGAAATCTTGTCTTTGTATTCGTCAGGCATTTTTTCGGCCTGGTAAATAGCGTTTTCAAGTGTGTTGCGAGCATCAACGGCTTCACGCTTCTTTTTGTCTTCGTCGGCATGCATTTCGGCTTCTTTTTGAGCCTTTTCAATGTCTTCTTTGCTCATGTTGCCACTGTCTTGAATGGTAATTGATTGTTCTTTGCCAGTGCCTTTGTCTTTAGCGGTAACGTGCAAAATACCGTTGGCGTCAATATTAAAGGTAACCTCAATTTGTGGCACACCACGTGGAGCAGGTGCAATACCGTCAAGCACAAACGTACCAAGCGATTTGTTGTCGCTGGCCATTTCGCGCTCGCCTTGCAGTACGTGAATTTCTACCTGTGGCTGGTTGTCGGCAGCAGTTGAAAATACTTGGCTTTTGCTCGTAGGAATGGTCGTGTTGCGTTCAATAAGCTTGGTAGAAACGCCGCCCATGGTTTCGATACCGAGGGAAAGTGGGGTAACATCCAAAAGGAGCACATCTTTCACATCGCCCTGTAGTACACCACCCTGAATGGCAGCACCAACGGCCACAACTTCATCTGGGTTCACGCCCTTGAGTGGGTCTTTACTAAAGATAGTTTTTACCTTTTCAACCACGGCTGGCATACGGGTCATACCACCTACCAACACAACTTCGTCGATTTCGCTGGCCGAAAGACCGGCGTCTTTTAGCGCTTTTTCAACTGGTTCAGCGAGGCGATCAATGAGGTCTTTTACGAGTTCTTCAAGCTTGGCACGAGTTAGCTTGTACTCAAAGTGCTTAGGGCCATCAGCATCGGCCGTAATAAATGGCAGGTTGATTTCGGTTTCGGTGGTGCTTGAAAGCTCTTTTTTTGCCTTTTCAGCTTCGTCTTTGAGGCGCTGCATGGCAGCTTTGTCGCCCTTTAAATCAATGCCTTCTTGATTTTTGAATACGTCAATAAAGTGGTTTACAATACGGTTGTCGAAGTCTTCACCACCAAGGTGCGTGTCGCCGTTTGTTGAACGAACTTCAAACACGCCGTCGCCAAGCTCAAGTACTGAAACGTCGAACGTACCGCCACCAAGGTCGAATACGGCGATTTTTTCTTCTTTTTTACCTTCAAGGCCGTAAGCAAGTGCGGCCGCAGTTGGCTCGTTAATAATACGCTTTACCTCAAGGCCAGCAATTTTACCGGCGTCTTTAGTAGCCTGACGCTGCGAATCATCAAAGTAGGCAGGAACGGTAATAACTGCTTCGGTAACGGGCTCACCAAGGAATGCCTCGGCGTCAGCCTTAATCTTTGAAAGAATCATAGCGCTGACTTCTTCAGGTGTGTAGTCTTTGTCGCCCATCTTTACGGCTACGCCATCGCCTTTTTTGACAATTTCGTATGGCATAATACCGAGGTCTTTTTGTACCTCGTTATCACTCCACTTGCGACCGATAAGGCGTTTTACACCATAAATAGTGTTTTTAGCGTTAGTAACACGCTGGCGCTGCGCAACCTGGCCAACCAAACGATCGCCATTTTTGTTAATAGCTACCACGCTTGGAGTGGTGCGGTTGCCTTCGGCGTTCGCAATAACCTCTGGTTTGCCCGCCACCATGTAGGCAAAGGCGCTGTTGGTTGTACCTAAGTCGATACCAATAATCTTACCCATAGTTTTCGTACTCTCCTTTTAGATCATCAATACTGTATCTAGCATTTATTTTAGCACTCTAGCATGTAGATTGCCAATACCTTGATTGTACTAAATTAGCACTCTACTGTCTAGAGTGCTAATTTGTGAATTAGCTTCTTGTGGATGCTTCAGCTAGTAGTTCGTCTGCCTGACGAGCAGTACGAGCTATGCGGCGCCCTAAATCGACGCGCCAATCCTGCCATGCTTCAGAGTTGTTTGGTGCTAGTTCAAGCCCGGGTTGATTCCGCTGAGCGCGAAACGCACCTAGCGGACTTACGAAATCTACGTGTCTTAGACTGAACTTTAAGCGACGGTCAGCAGGGTCTGACGACTCATCGGTATATTCAGGCCGGTCATCTATTTGTGTACGCTTTGGTATTTCGCCCACAACACCAGTATATGCTCATGCTTAGGAGCGAAGCAAGATATTATCGACGCGTAACTTTAACCATTGCGTGGCGGATTGGGCGGCCATTTAAGAGGTAGCCGGCTTGAAGCTCGGTCGCGATAACCTCATGGTCACCCGTGGCATCTTCGTCGAACTGAATTGCTTCGTGAAGCTCGGGGTTGAATTCGGCGCCTTCGCTGGCATCAATTCGCTTTAAATTGAGGGATTCGAGAGATTTGTCGAGGTTTTTTGCAAGCCCCGTAACGCCCTGTGCCCATTTGTTATCGGCAAGTTCGGCTGGCATGTGGCCAAGCGCACGCTCAATGTTATCAACAACCGGTAAAAGCTTTAAAATGGCGCTTGCCTGCCCAGCCTCGCGGGCGGCAGTTTTCTCTAGCTCGGTACGTTTACGATAGTTTTCAAAATCAGCACGCGTTCGTTGTAAATCGGCGGTTAGCTCATCTATTTGTTGCTGCAAATCGTCATCTTTCTTTTTTGCCACGTTCTATTCCTTTCTAAAACAAGTTACCGACTGTACTGAGTAGGCCATTCAGTGCTCCGCCAATGGCGTTTACTACACCAGTTATAGCGCCTACAATTGCCGTAATAATACCCGTGATACCATCAATGATTGTTTGAATAAACTGCACTACAATACCTCCTCTAACATTGCACCGGCGTGACGCACCAGGCGCATTACCCTTCCATAGCTTTGCCGCGTGGGGCCAAGCACCCCAATATAACTGCGGTCGGAATATGGCGAACGAAACCGACTAATAATAAGGCTGGCGCCACTTGTTTTGCCAATAGGGTTTTCTGAACCAATATATACGTTGAGCGGCTCGTTAGGGGCGGCTTCGCGGAGCCACGGCTCGAGATTATCAAGCAGGCGCGCTACTGCTTGAGTATGATTGCCCTGTAAAAATTCGGGCTGACTAAAGAGATTACCAATTCCACTCATATACAGTTGATCGCCAATGGTGGCGAGGCCAAGATTTTGGGTTAATTCAACCAAACTGTCAACAGCGCTACGAATCGCCCGCGACGCCGAGTCGTTATGGGTTGCCACGCGCGCTTCAATAGCCCGAGCACCACGATCAATGGCTGGTAGCTCATCGGTTTCGGCCTCGGTAATGTTGTTTACATATAGCCGATACCCTTTGTCGGTCGGAATACGGCCCGCACTGGTGTGCGGTTGCATAATAAGGCCCATTTCTTCAAGGCGCGCCATTTCGCTACGAATAGTGGCACTTGAGACACCAAAAAGCTTCGCAAGCATAACGCTACCTACGGGCACCGCAACTTCGGCATACTGCTCAATAATAGCGGTAAGAATAGCAAATTGGCGATCTGTCATGTCTTTATTCTAGCACGTTTTAGCACTCTTTCAACTTGAGTGCCAGGCTAGTCTCGAGCAAGGCGCCGGAGCTCTTTTTTAACCTGTTCGTGGAGCGATTTTGCAACGGAACGAGCATGTGCTTCTTTTTCGGTTGAGTAATCATTTGTTTCTACGGCCGATCGAATGTCATTAGCACATTGATCAATAGTATCGTTAATAACGAGCGTATACTGCGGGTAGGTCAGCAAGTTTTCAAGCACTTTGTCGGCCGTTGTTAACCGATTGAAGAACTCTTGGTCGGTCATTACTTCGCGCCCACGAAGTCGCCGAATCCATTCGTCATAGCTTGGTGGAATAAGCCCAATCAGTACTGCATCGGGTTTGGCTTTGTAGACATTGAGCATGCCGCCGTATTCAAAATCGCGAATCGGTATCTTGCCTGTTTTCGCTGTTCGCTCGATTTCGCGAATACTCGTGCCAGATACCTGCTGGTTGTGAATAATCTCTGCCTCAATATATTCACCATTTTGTATGTCGTTTAAAATTTCCGCCTCTGTGCGGAAGTAGTAGTTGATGCCGTTTTGTTCGAGCTTGCCGTCTCGCACCTTTGGCGGCCGCGTGGTGTCAGATATTGCAAAAATATAGTTGTAGTTTTCAACTAATGCCTTAATGACCGTATTACGCCCGCCTCCCGCTAAACCACTCAGCGCTACGAAAGGAGTGCTCGCAAGCACTCGTTTTGCATGATCAGAAACCTGGTAATTTTCTAAGGCTTTTTGAAAGGCTTGTTTGTTATGTAGTTTCGGTAGGGTGTCTTCCATGAAACAACTATAGCACACAAACTAAATTTTAACAGAGGTAAAACGTTACCTGTTCTAATTAATAGGAATCCCCCAGCCTTGGAATAGCAGGTTACCGCTTGACTCAAACAGGACATCTGCCAGATACCCTGAGGCCGTAAAGCTCGTTGTAGGATATGCAAGACTGCCACCCCCAATCGTATATTTACCATTATGCGCACCTGTCGCATCTTGCGGAGCAACTAAGTTTCCATTGACAACAGCACCACTGGTAAATTGGTTTGGAGTATAAACGTAGTTGTCTTTCGTCCATACCGTAATGACATACTTGGTATTCGCTGTAATGCTAATAGGCGAATTAAATAAAACATTGTTCCACCCCGACTGCGGATTGCTAAAGGTAGCCGAGGCAAGTAATGTGCCGACTGTATCGTTGGTCCAGCTAAAGAGGCCAGCGACAACTGGTTGTGTTGGGAGGTTGTCGGGGTAATGCCACCGAGCACCGTGTATTTTACCGTCATCAGTCGTCGTAAAAAGCGTACCAAGCGTGTAATCTGTCGTATCGAATGTGCTTGTATAAGTTGGGAACGTAGAGGCGGTAAAAATAGATTGATACACCGGTTGCGCAGGAGCATCAAGCCCATAAGCACTCGCCGGTTGCGCCGTGCCTGGGTCAACCAGGGCTGTTGGGTCGTTGTTGCCATAAATACTTAGGAGCGTTGTTGGTGTGTGCCCAAAGTCGCGAAGCAGATTAATCAAGGCTTGCTGCATGGCAGTGTCAATGGTCGTGTTGACGTTAAGTGCCCCGTCACGGTACCTTCCCAACCCCTGAGTAAAATGCCACGAGCCACTATTAAAGACCAGCGCACCCGAGGTTGCCTTATATAAGGTCATGCTATGAAACAGCGTACCGTTCCTCGTGTATGAGGCTCCGTAGTAATCAGATTGCTGCGCCGTGATTTGTAACGGCTGACGCGTTAACAAAACCATATTTGCTGGCGTGCTTGGCTCCTCTTTTTTAACGTAATCCCACTCATTTCCAATACTGCCAGCTTGAAGTGATGTACCCGGCGAAATATACATAAGTGCAGCCGCGGCATGCGCATTGCCAAACTGAGCCGTTGCCGAGTAGCTGTGCGCTGCTTGTGTTACGGCCCCCGCACTATCCATCAGCGCAAGCGATGTCCATGTACCCGTAACGGCACTGGCATTATTAGTTTGCGCACGAGATGTCATTCCTGCGCCCGCTGTCCAGGTTGTGGTAGTTGTTGCGTTTGTAGCGGTAGCATCTGCAAATGCCGTAATTGCCCAGCGATTATTAGAAAGCGGAGTAGCCGCACCAGTTGCATGAACCGTTCCACCCGAAGTATCGTTTGTAAGGCATGTGTTTGTTTCTTCCCAAACCGCCCCGCCATATACCGAAACAGCAAGCGATGCCATAAAACCATTTGTAAAGGTAAATGTAAGCGTCGTAGCACCCGCCACTTTTGCATATGTCTGCACAAGGTAAAGCGTCATGTTAGCTGCGTCATATGTTTGCTTTGAAACAATTTTAAAGCCCGCGCCATCAAAACTTGGGTTACCATTAAAGACGATGGCAGCTACCATGAGGTCACCAATCTGCGTGTTCGCTGGCAGCGTAACTGAACAGCTGTTTCCTGCTACCGTCATGCTGGCTGAGTTTGCGCCCCGAAAAACAATGCCCGTGCTGGTTGCTACTCGCGTGTTACGCCACATAGGTAGAGTTTTGTAGGTATCTGAAACCACCATAAATTCTTGCAGGGTAGAGTTGCCTATAAACCATTGGCCGGTAATTCCCGATTCCGGCCGGCGGTCGGTATTATTAACATTTCCAGCAGTCGTGCGCGGGTCGCGCCATGTGCCCGTGTAACTAACTGGGTCAAACTTGGTAGTATTGTCGTAACCGGTTACATTAAGTGAGTCCTTGTAACAAATAAGGTTACGTCGGGCTGTATCTGCCGGATCAAACCGCGCATGCCACAGTGCAGTATTAGAGCTAAGAAACATAAGATTAGTTCCAGCGTCACGCGCCGCAGTAAGGGCAGTGTAAAAGTTTGACGTCCAGTATTCATTATGGCCCTGCACCATAACCGTTCGATACTTTGAGGGGATCGACGTAGTGATATCAATATCTACCATCGAATAATACGACACGTCATACCCGTTTAGTTCTAGGAATTGCACCGTATTAGCCTCGGAATCAAAGTAATACGTACTAGTATTTGCACCGCCCGTACCCAAAGGTCGGTTAAACGACACCGCATACGAGCGCGTGGCTTGCGTCACATTCGGCGCCTTGCCGTACAAGCTGTGGCCAGAGTAGCTGGCGTAGCCGCTCCCACTATCAGTCAAACCACCCCATACGTTATAGGCTTGCCACGTAAAGTCGGCAGTTACTATCATTATTCCTGTACCTTTAGAAACTGGGGGAGTGGAGCGTACCACAAATAACCCCGAGCTCATATAGGCCGCATTGTCGGTACGCCGACAGATGTACGAATAAACACCCGGCGTTGCAGTAGACGGAATAGCCCAGGTAGCATTTGTTGCCCACGAGCATTCTTCACCACCGTACGCATTGACAGTGGGGGCCGCCTGCACCGTTGGTGTACCTGCAATAGTGGCTTGAGCTCTTCCGCCGAATGCTTCGTGGCCGTACCCACCCATGCGCGTAATTTCTACGTTAAACCCAACGTTATTTGAGTACACCTTAAAATTAACGGTACTGCCTGGCGCATACGTAATGCTATCGGTGTAGCCACTAATATTTGCAGTAATATAGGTATTGCCCGCCACAAACCACTGCGACGCAAGCGTACCCGGCAGGGAATTCTCGGCCTCAATTGCATTTTGGTACGGATTAGTATAGGTTGGCACGCCGCCCGAAAGATCTTGGTATGCCCATATGCACGATTGCTGTTCACTTGCCGTAACAATACGCGACGACTGCGCTTGCAAAGTTAAGGCACTTGCCTGGTCGGAAACACCAATCATTGACCAGTACTTACTATACGTACTTGCCATGTAAATACCTTCGTTGGCGTATACCTTACCCAGTGGCTCAAAACCCCAAAAAGCGCGTTGCGGGTTAGATATGTTTGCTAAGCTGTCGCCTGCGGTAAACATTGCAAACACCACACTTGGGCCAGTGGTCGTAATTTGGCCAGTTTTTACGCGACCATCAACCCCCGAAGCAGTGTTACCACCCGTACCGCCTTGATTAGCGCCGGCGATATAGTTGCCTACACTGCCTGCGGCAAATTCATAAATCATGCCATCCACATTTTCGGCACCATTTAAACTAATTCCGACCGTCGTTGTGCCCCCAGCAGCATCAACAATGTCTTGCGCTGCAACTTCACGGTTCCCTATAGAAAAATCACGTTTTGTAAGATTTGTTCCGCCAATAGAAGCTGTAATAACAGCGCCGCCACCGGCAATACAAATTAGTTTTGAACCAGCTGTTGTGGCAGGTATAGTAACCGTAAAAGTTGTTACGGCAGTGACTGGGCTTTTAAAGCGAGTTGCATTAAGGAGTCGAGCCATTCATACCTCGCTATAGCGTTTTGCTCACAATAACCGATACCGTTAAGTCCGAGCCGGCCGTTGTTGAGCCTACTTGAGCAATATCAACCGTCAGGTAATCGCCCGCCGCAAGCGACACAACATCGGGCGTACTGCCTGGGCCACCAGCATTCTGCCCCGCTACAATCGTAGGACGATTCGCCTGCGTGGTGTAAATAGTGATGCCGTTTTTCTTAACATCAACAATAAGATTTGCACCAACTGGTGCCGTTCCTACCATCAGCCGCGTGCCTACAATAGTATAGGTGCCATCAATCGGTAAGCGCTGCGTGCCTGTTGTGACACTGAGTGTGCCTGTTTTATAAAATGACGTAAGAGCAAACGTAAAGCTCAGCGACGCCCATTTCATGCCGCCTGTTTGCGCACTATCTTTTACAAGCGCCTGGCCATCGGCACCACCGCTTACATTTAGTTTTGTGCTTGATATAGCACCGTCTTGAAGAGAGCTTACGTTAACCACGTTTGGCTTTATTGAACCATCGGTAGCATGAGAGACGCTCAAATAATCATTGAGCAATTGTCCCCAAGTTCCGCTGTCCGATCCAGGTACTGGCAAACGTGCCACAGTTATGGTGCCCCTTATACTTACTATTCTACATATAAGAGTTTAGCATAAGCAGCTCACCCTTTGTAGTCATTAAGACTTTTTCAAAAGAACCGTAAAAGCCTCTGACGGAATATCTACCTTACCAAAGCGTTTCATACGCTTTTTACCTTTAGCCTGCTTAGCGAGCAGTTTCTTTTTCCGCGATACGTCACCACCGTATAAATACCCAGTAACGTCTTTCCGGTACGCACTTAGATCGGCCCGCGCAATAAACTTGCCGCCAATTGCCGCCTGTAAACTCACCTGAAAATTCTGGCGCGGAATAACCTCTTTTAGTTTTGCCACTACCTCGCGACCGATAAACTGTGACTCG
>DATCYU010000003.1:0-7020 GCA_036526295.1 Saccharimonadales bacterium (SeqCode)
GCTAAAATAGACGGCTCGTGCGCCTAGGTCATGTCGGGCTGAGCGCAGACCCTCCTGGGTGGCAGCCATTTTTTTGCCATAGTCTACGGTTAGTACGCCTGCACCCATTTTTCGAGCTACTTGCGCCGTATCGTCGGTAGATAAGTTATCAATGACGAGTGGGAATATACCGTAGTTATGTGCGGCGGAAAGGAGAGCTGCCGGAAGGTCATGTGCCTCATTGCGAGCGGGGATAACAAGCGGTCGCACGAGGCCTGAATGACGTGCATCTCTAAATCGAGAAGACGTGTAAGCTGCATACTGATCGATAATGTCACGCGGATCGGTTGCGCGAATACGGGTGGCATCGTAGATATCTTTAGCTGCATGGATGGATTTGAAGGCCATTTGTTTTACTTTATCATAAATGCTTATGTTTTTCAAGTACTATCAGGGGTAGAAAGGATAGGATTTTCTTGCGAGAAAGGGTATAATGGTGGCATGTTAGATATACGTTACATCCGAGAAAATGCCCAGGCTGTGCAGCAGAACGCGCACAACAAGGGCTACGACGTGAATGTTGACGAAGTTCTACGCTTAGATAAATCTAAGCGGCAACTTCAGCAGCAGGCAGACGAACTACGTAACCGGCGTAACGATATCTCCTCTCGCATGAAAGGTGGCAAGCCATCGACCGAGCTGATTGCGGAAGGAAAGGAAGTAAAAGAGCAATTAGCGAACGTTGAGGCAAGCCTCAAAGAAGCTGAAACGAACTTTACCGATTTACTCAAAAAGATCCCGAACATGGCGCTTGCTGATGTGCCAGTTGGTAGTTCTGAAGACGAAAATGTGGTCGCAAAAACAGTAGGTGAGCCGGCTGCATTTAGCTTTGAGCCAAAAACTCACGCCGAACTTGCCGATGCCCGTGGTTGGCTCGACAAAGAGCGTGCCGCTAAAGTGGCCGGCTCGCGCTTTGCCTATGTTAAAGGTGAGATGGTTAAGCTGCAGTTTGCACTTATTCAAATGATTATGGATAAGCTCAGCGACCCTGCATTTCTTGACGAAGTCATCCGCGAGAACAACCTGAATGTGTCGAATAAGCCATTTATTCCTGTTTTGCCACCATACATGCTACGAACCGAACTGTACGATGCTATGGATAGGCTCGAGCCCCGCGACGACCGCTATAAAATTGAGGGTGATGACCTATGGTTACAAGGCAGTGCCGAGCATGTTCTGGGCAGTATGCATGCCGACGAAATTTTGAACGAGAAAGATCTACCACTTCGTTATATTGGCTATGCCACAAGCTTTCGTCGTGAAGCCGGCACCTATGGCAAGGATATGGAAGGCTTGTTCCGCATGCACCAGTTTGACAAGCTCGAGATGGAAAGCTTGGGTGTGGCCGAAAAGGGCCTTGATGAGCACTTGTTTATGATTGCTCTGCAGGAAAAAATCATGCAGCTTTTGGAAATCCCATACCATGTGCTTATGAAATGTACGTTCGATATTGGCAAGCCAAATGCGCGCGGCGTTGATATTGAGGCTTGGCTACCCGGCCAAAATAAGTACCGCGAAACCCACACGGCCGACTACATGACCGACTACCAGGCGCGTCGTCTTAAAACTCGCGTGCGTCGCGAAAATGGTGATGTAGAGCTGATTCATACCAATGACGCAACAGCACTACCGCTCAGCCGCGGCCCTATTGCTATTCTAGAGAACCATCAACAAGCCGATGATACAGTACGTGTTCCAGTAGCGCTTCGTCCATACCTTGGCGGTCGCGAAGTTCTATAGTGCGCTGGTTCGTAGTATAATAAAAGTACAGACCGAACCTAACCAAAGGGGGTAGCATGATTGGATCAATCGAAATTACCGGTGTAAAATACGAGCTTGACACAGCCACGAAGCGCTATGTCACGCGCAAAATTGGCCGGCTCGATCGCTATCTACCCAAACATGCACGTAAAAGTGCCTCGGCGAGCGTGCTTATTAAACAAGTTAACCGTGATCACGGCAATAAATACGAGGCCGAAGTGATTTTGACAGTGCCCGACAAAGTTCTAACTGCAAAAGACTCAACTGTTAATGCACTAGCAGCCCTTGATATCGTTGAAGCGAAACTTGTAAACCAACTTCGAAAATACAAGCAAGACGCATTGCCACACGTTGGCCACCGGGGTGTGCTGAGCCGCTTTAAACGTAGTTACGCCCGCGAATTATAGGGTGTTCAAACATTGTCCCTCTAGAGGAAACAGCGTATACTGTGTATAGTGTTTTACAGTAGTTCAGTTCACCGGAGGGACTAAAATTTTATGGTTAGCCGACAATCAGCGTTAATGAAGGTGTTTGGTGATCCGCAACGACGGATTATTAAGGGCCTTGAAAAAAAGGTGGGTGCAATTAACGCGCTAGCCGAAACCTACAAGGCAATGAAAAAGGTCGATCTGCCAAAGCAGACCGATGTGCTTAAAAAACGCCTTGATGATGAAAAAACGACGCTCGATGATATTCTACCCGATGCCTTTGCGCTTGTGCGCGAGGCGAGCGACCGCGTGCTCGGCATGCGCCACTTTGATGTGCAGCTAATTGGCGGTATGGTATTGCACGAAGGCAACGTTGCCGAGATGAAAACTGGTGAAGGTAAAACGCTTGTAGCGACACTGCCGGTATATCTCAATGCGCTTGCTGGTAAGGGCGTACACGTTGTAACGGTGAACGATTACCTCGCGCAGCGTGATGCGGGCTGGATGGGTCAACTCTATGACTTTTTGGGTATGAGCACAGGTGTTATTGTTAACGATGCCTCGTTTGTATACGACAAAAACTTTGATAACGATGCTCACACCGATCCGCGTATGCGCAAGCTTCGTCCAGTAACTCGTAAAGAGGCCTATGCCGCTGATATTACGTATGGAACAAACAACGAGTTCGGGTTCGATTACCTGCGCGACAACATGGTAAACGAAATGGAGCTGTTGCGCCAGCGCGAATTAAACTTTGCGATCGTAGACGAGGTTGACTCAATTTTGATCGACGAAGCTCGTACGCCGCTTATTATTAGTGCGCCCGCGGCCGAAAACCCCGACAGTTACTACCAATTTGCTAAAATTGCCGCTAAATTAACGCCCGAAGATTACACGCTCGACGAAAAGCGCCGTAGCGTTGCACTGACCGATGAAGGTGTTGAAAAAGTACAAAAAATGTTGGGTATAAAAAACTTATACACGCCAGAATATGTCCGTTCTGTCTACCACATGGACCAAGCACTTCGCGCACAAACCTTGTTCAAGCGCGACAAAGATTACGTAGTAACTAACGAAGGCGAAGTTATTATTGTTGACGAACACACTGGTCGTTTAATGCAAGGTCGCCGTTATAACGAAGGACTTCACCAGGCCATTGAGGCTAAAGAAGGTGTAACAGTGCTGCAAGAAAGCATGACGCTGGCGACAATTTCATTCCAGAATTACTTTCGACTTTATGCCAAGCTATCGGGTATGACCGGTACGGCCTTTACCGAGGCCGAGGAATTCCAGCAAATTTACAGCCTGGACGTTGTGCAAATTCCTTCGAACAGGCCAGTTGTTCGCGATGATAAAGAGGATCTTATTTTTAAGACTGAAAAAGGTAAGCTGCAATCGGTTGCTGCTGCTATTAAGGAATACCACGAACAGGGCCGTCCAGTGCTCGTTGGCTCAGCTTCGATTGCTAAAAACGAACTTATTGCGGCCTGGCTCGATAAAGAAAAGATCCCCTACGAAATTTTGAACGCCAAAAACAACGAACGCGAAGCTGCCATTATTGCTAAAGCGGGCGAAAAGGGTGCGGTAACATTGGCTACCAACATTGCCGGTCGTGGTACTGACATCGTGCTCGGCGAAGGCGTCAAAGAGCTTGGTGGTTTGGTGGTGATTGGTTCGGAACGGCATGAATCGCGCCGGATTGATAACCAGCTCCGTGGCCGTGCTGGACGTCAGGGTGACCCTGGTGAAACACAGTTTTATGTTTCAACCGAAGACGATCTCATGCGTATTTTCCAGGGTGAGCGTATTGCGGCACTTATGGACCGCTTGGGTGTCGATGAAGATCAGCCGATTCAAAACAAAGCTGTTTCAAAAACACTCGAATCTGCTCAAAAACGGGTTGAAGGCTATAACTTTGATACGCGTAAAAACGTGGTTCAGTACGACAACGTTATTAACCGTCACCGCCGCGTGGTATATACCATGCGCCGCAAGATTCTAGAGGGTGACGACATTAAGCCCGAGATCGAGCGCCTTATTCGCGAAAAGGTTCTTGAGCTTGCGTATGCGCCAACCAAGAATAACCCAAAGTTTGCCCAGGAATTTGAAGAAGTCTTTCCGCTAACAGCCAAAAAAATCGAGGCACTAGGCGAAATCAAAAAAGACAAAATTCGTGTTAAAGATGCTCAGGAAGCTGTTGATAAACTCTATGCTGCTAAAGAAAAAGAGCTGACTTCAGAAATTCTTCGCAAGATTGAGCGCGAAGTATACTTGCAGGTACTTGATACGCTCTGGATGCAACACCTTGAGAATATGCAGCATCTTCGCGAGGGTATTCACTGGCGGAGTGTTGGCCAGCGCGATCCGTTAGTTGAATATCGTTCTGAATCACAAAAATTATTCGAAAGCCTACAGGAGACACTACGTGATGAGGTTCTGCGAGCAGTAATGCACGTTCGCCCAAGCGATATCGTGGTGCAACAACAAGAAGAACACGACACCGAGTTAACTCGCATGGCTGAATCGGCCGTGGAACGCGGCGTCAACGAAGTAACGGGCGGCGAAGAAAACCGCGACGCCGACTTTAAGATTAAAAAAGGCAAAACAACCGCCGACGTCAACAAGCACAAAAACGACGTACGCAAAAAGAAAAAAGTTCAGCGCCAGAACCGCAAGAAAAACCGTAAATAAATTAAGTTTACGCAAAATGAAAGACCCGGGCTCCGCTGCCACGTTGTGGCTGCGGAGCACCGGGTGCTTTTCGTCGTAGGGTCAGGGGGCGGGTGGCGTAACGTGGCCACCCAGGTGAAGACTGTTGAGTAGGTCTGCCATGAAGGCACTCGTTGTGTCTTCGACGACCATGAGCTCAACCCCCACCAGAACGATCAGTACGCCCATCGCGGCGACCAGTCCCCAGAAGGCCAGCCAGTTGTTCTCGCGCTGAACGCGACGGTCGTGGCTGGTCTCGGTGGTCAGCGGTGGAAACGCCATGGGTAACTCCCAGATAGACGAAAAGGACGATGTCTTAACTATATTAACATAAGTTGTTTTAAAAGTCAAGTCTTTAGGTGGTGGCATTTCAGAGGAAAAAGTGGCACAATAGATGACAGTTATTTTGCCAATTAGAGTAGGAGAAACCTTTTGAAACACACTGTTGAAGAAGTGAAGCTGCCAAGCGGAGCGCGCGGTCTACTAATCGACATTCCCGGCGCAACGGTTATGAGCTTCCAATTCCAGTTTCGCGCTGGAGTGCGATACGTTGCGAACAAAGACATTTATGAAACAGCGCATGTCATGGAACACATGGCGTTTGGTGCTAACGCGCGTTTTAAGAGTGAGCACGATTTTGAGGCTGAGTTTACTAAAAACGGTGCCTATCACAACGCCTACACGAGTGATCTTTCCATGGTATATGTGGCCGACTGCGCCGATTTTGAATGGGAGCGCATTCTTGATCTCCAGCGGGTGGCGATTTGTCAGCCAAAGTTCAATGCCGAGGAACTCGAGGCTGAAAAGGGAAATGTTAAGAGTGAGCTAACGGGCTATTTAAACAACCACAATCGTGTGCTGTGGCCAAAAATCCAACAACTACTTGGTGAAGACGTTTTAACATTTTGGCAAAGGTTGCAAACTATTCCAAATGTTACTCTTGATGATATTCGCGAACACCATAAGCGTACTCACACGGCTCAGAACATGTGTTTTGTGATTGCTGGTAAGCTTCAGGGCCGCAAGAGTGAAATCAGGCGCCAACTTGCCGAGTGGGAATTGCCTAAGGGTGAGCGCTTTGAAGTACCTCGCGACGAACTGCGCCGCGCAAACCCAACGCTTATTCGCCGTAAGGAGGCCTCAAACTTAACCTTTGGTCTTTCGCTTACAATGCCACGCGAACTAACCGACGACGAGGCAGAGGCCATGAACTGTCTTGACCACATTTTAACGGGTACCATGCATTCGCGCATTTATGGTGCCGCACGTAAAAAAGGTTTGGCATATGGCATGTTCTCGGACACATCAGTTGGTTTTCACGATAGTAGCTGGGATTTCGGCGGCCAGGTTAACCTTGAAACCTCACGCGCGTTGTTTGATATTATCACCCGCGAACTAAAGTATGTTATGGATGGCAAAATTACCGAAGAAGAGCTCGATGCCGCTAAATCGTACGCGCTTGGTCGGTACCAAATGGGCGCACAAACCGTTGCGCAAATTAGTAATTTTTACACTGGCCGATATTTTGCCGATGGTGTAGTAAAAGACTACGAAAAAGTACCGGAATCTATCCGCAAAACAACCCGCACGCGTATGATTGACACGGCCCGTGAATTTATTGCGAGTGATGCATGGGTGCTCGCTGGCGTAAGTAGTGGCGAAAAAGAAGAAATCGTAGAACTAAGCAACAAACTAGCGAGATTATTCGAAAAAACGGTAGAATAGGAATATGAAAGTTGCCATTGCCGGCTATGGTGTTGAAGGAAAAACAAGTTACGATTATTTTTTGGCGCAAGGCAACGAGGTATCAATCTTAGACGAACGCCCTGATGTTCCTGATGCGCCTACAAATGCTACTACAGTGTTTGGCCCTGAGGCATTCAGTAATTTAAGCGACTACGACATAGTAGTTCGCACACCAAGCTTACCCCCACACAAGCTGAGTGGTGCTAAAAAAATCTGGTCGGCTACCAATGAATTCTTTGCCCATTGCCCCGCGCCTATTATTGGCGTAACGGGCACAAAAGGTAAGGGAACCACTTGTAGCCTCCTTGCTGCTATTTTGCGTGAATCAGGCAAAACC
>DATCYU010000004.1:0-3408 GCA_036526295.1 Saccharimonadales bacterium (SeqCode)
AAGCAGCCCTGCAGGCGGCAGCAGAAGAGATTCGCACCAACGACAGTATCAAAAAGCCAGCGCAGCGTGTTCAGTCACGCCTCGACAAGATCGAGAGTGGCGATGCGTACACAACACCACCGCCTACTCCATAGCCCACATGCCATATTCACGTCTCATATTTACGCAAGCGAAATGCTATACTTAAGACTATATGGCCGTCTATAAAGTACCGCAGGATGTTGAGGCAGATGACAAACTGATTGGACCGTTTAGTTTCCGTCAGTTTATTTACCTTATTATTGTGGCGATCTCTATTGCGATAGGGTGGGGGTTAAGCCGCCTTTTGTTGCCGCTAGCCATTATTCCTTTGCCTATAATTTTATTTTTTGGCGCCCTCGCGTTGCCGCTTAAAAAAGATCAGCCAATGGAAATTTACCTCGCGGCGGTTATTTCGTTTTATTTAAAACCGCGTAAGCGATTGTGGCAGCCCGACGGTATTCAGTCGCTTGTAGAGATTACCGCACCAAAAGTTGTTGAGATAAAGCGTTCAAAAGACCTTTCACAAACCGAGGCACAACAGCGGCTTTCTTACCTTGCAAATATTGTTGATACTGAGGGCTGGGCTGTTCGTGGTGTTGATAGCAACACGCCAATGCAAAACGACGCTTACTACGAAGCTCAACAACAAGAGGACGTTTTGGATTCTAGCAGCGGCGTTGCGCAATCATTTGATTCAATGATTAGCCAAGCCGATTTAAAGCGTCGTCAAGATATGGTGCAGCGCATGCACCAAGTACAGGCACCCGTAAGCACTCCGGCCACGACGGCTATTACGCCACCGTTTGATCCGTATGCTAATCTTGCCGCGCCCGCACCAGTAGTAGCCGACGAACCGCATCTTACCTATAATCCGTATCCTACCTCTATTCACCAGTCGGTTATAAACCCGCTGGGGACTCAACCCACACCACAACCTGAGCCATTAGCAGCTTCACCCGCAACACCACAGCCAACCGCCGAACCAGCTTCAAATACAAATAATGAATCTGACACTAGCGAAAAGCCTATTTCGCCTGATATAATAAGCCTTGCAAACAATTCCGATTTATCGATCGAGACTATTGCGCACGAGGCGAACCGGATTCATCAAAAGGAGGAAGAGCAACACCTTCCCGATGAAGAGGTTGTTATTTCGTTACGCTAGAAAGTAACTTATGGGAGTGGGAAGTGCCGCCGAATAATCTACCGCCGCAGAATGCACCGGGTGTACCGCAGCAACAATTTGCTGTACCTTCTGCCATGCCACAACAACCCATGCCCGTTCAGCCAGTTCCCGCAACACCTCAAGGTAGCGCTCCTCAAGCGAGCCAACCAACCAAACCGCAGCAGCAAAACACTACTCAAAATAGCCTGCTTATTTCAGAAATTAGAGACGGTATGGTTATTATGAACGACGGTAGTTTTCGCGCCATTGTTGCTTGTAAATCAATTAACTTCGACCTCATGAGCTCAAGGGAGCGAGAAGGTGTTGAATTTAGCTACCAGAACTTTTTAAACGCGCTTTATTTTCCGGTTCAAATATTTATTCGTTCTCAACGGGTTGATATCGGGCCATACCTTGATCGCCTTACCGCAATCCGGCGTTCGCAAGACAATATGCTCCTTAACGTACTCATGGACGATTACATTAACTTTATTGATGTACTCAGCCAAGAAGCGAATATTATGGATAAAAGCTTTTTCGTGGTGATTCCGTATTTTCCAGCTGGCGACATCAACAACGTCATAAAAGACAGCAAGGGCATTTTTGGTAAGTTATTTGCTAAACCCCAAGCAATGGCAACCAAGATCGACAAAATAACCTACGACAAGGCAAAAGACGAAATCAAAAACCGAGTCGATTCCGTTACGAGCGGTCTCTTTCAGATTGGTGTTAAAAGCGTGCAACTTAACACAAAAGAACTTGGCGAACTTTACTACAATATGTATAACCCCGACACCGCCGTGCGTGAGCCGCTAGGTGACTTTGAAGACGTCACAAGCACCTATGTAAAGAAAGGTGAAGGCGAGGCCCCACGCCCACACTTACAAGAAGGGGGCATGTAATTATGGCAAAGAAAAAACTTGACCCCATAGATATCGCAGCCCAGCAACGCGCCCGGGAGCAAGCCGAGGTAGAACAGGCTTTCTTAAAGGGTATGACAACCCTGCGTGATCTTATTGCGCCAAGCAGCATAGAAATTCACTCAAGTCACTTTAGGCTTGGCACTAAGTACGGTCGTACGCTTTATATTTACGGCTACCCACGCCAAATTTACACCGGTTGGCTATCGTCGCTCATTAACATCGACGAAGTGCTTGATATTAGCATGTTTATTTACCCAGTCGAAAGCCAGGTAGTGCTCAACAACCTTCGTAAAAAGGTAACCCAGCTTGAAGCCAGCATGTCGATCAACAGCGAAAAGGGTCGCACGCGTGACCCCGGGCTCGAGGCAGCCTTGCAAGACGCTGAAGAGCTACGTGATCAATTGCAGGTGGGAGCCGAGCGATTCTTCCGCTATGGCCTATATGTAACACTATATGCCGATAGCCTGGATGAGCTTGGTTTTGTTCAGCATAAAATTGAAACTATTTTTGGTCAGCAGCTTATTTTTAGTAAAGTAGCCTCAAGCCAACAAGAGCAGGGGTTAAATAGCACTATTCCACAAATGAGCGACCAGTTGCAAATTCGCCGCAACATGAATACCGGTGCCATTAGCACGAGTTTTCCATTTACCAGCGCCGACCTTACCCAAGAAAAGGGTGTGCTTTACGGTATTAACATGCACAACAACGGCTTGGTTATTTTCGATCGGTTTAGCCTTGAAAATGCCAATATGGTGGTGTTTGCAAAGTCTGGTGCGGGTAAGTCGTTCACGGTTAAGCTTGAAGCTCTTCGTAGCATGATGGTAGGTTCTGATATTTTAATTATCGACCCAGAAAATGAGTATCAAAAGCTGTCTGACGCGGTTGGTGGTAGCTATATTCGACTAAGTCTTAATGCCGACACTCGTGTTAACCCCTTTGATCTGCCGCGCGTGATTGATAGCGATGAAGCCGACGACGCCCTAAGGGCCAACCTTGTGACACTGCACGGCCTGTTTCGTCTTATGCTAGGTGGCAGCCAAACAACTGCAGCCGGTCAAATGATGGCCGCCCTCACGCCAGCCGAAGAAGCCGATCTTGACCAAGGATTAATCGACACTTACGCTCGCGCCGGCATTACCAGTGACCCGCTAACACACAACTCGGTACCACCAACTATCGCCGACCTGTACGATACACTCCTTCACATGGGCGGCACCGGACCAAGCCTCGCACAGCGGCTTCGTAAATATACCACTGGTACTTTTGCGGGAATTTTTAGCCAGCAGTCTAATATTGATA
>DATCYU010000005.1:0-5240 GCA_036526295.1 Saccharimonadales bacterium (SeqCode)
TTTTGGAAGAGGCTAAGCAGCACGACCGTAAAGTTGCCTTTGCTGGTTTTAGTATGATCCAAAACCTCGAGGTTGCGCTTCGTACTGGTACCATTAAAATTCCAAAAGACGTCGTCGTAAAAATGGAAGACATTGTTAAGCTGCCCGACGGCAAGGTGACCATTGTGTGTACCGGTAGCCAGGGTGAGTTCAACGCTGTGCTTAACCGTATGGCGAGTGGTAGCCACAAACACATCAAAATTAAAAATAGCGATGTGATTGTGTTTAGCTCAAACCCAATTCCCGGTAACGAAAAGTACGTGGTTCGCACCGTTGATGGCCTGATGCGCGAGGGAAGCGACGTTATTCAAAACGGCAAAACGCACCTTACCGGCATTGGCCCACTCCACCTTTCTGGTCATGGATATTATGACGATCACGTTAAGCTTATTCGTGCCCTTAACCCAACCTACTATTTGCCAAACCACGGTGAATTCCACATGCTTGTCCACAACGCCGAGATTGCCGAAAAAGAGGCGGGTATTCCACGCGACCACATTTTTGTATGCGACGCTGGTGATATTGTTGAATTTACGCACGAGGGCGCTCACAAAGCTGGCCGTGTGCCTGTTGGCGGCATTATGTACGATGACAACGGTGCGATCGTATCCGAGGTCGTATTAAAGGATCGTATCCACATGAGCAACGAAGGTATGTTCGTGGTTGTACTTACCGTACAGCGCGGTACGGGCCGTTTGCTCACCAGCCCCGACATCATCTCGCGTGGGTTTATTTACCTCCGCGATAGTGAAGAGCTGATGGGTACGATTCGTCAGTACCTTAAGCAAAAAGTTGCCCGCAGCTTTGGCCACGGCAAAATCGATCTCGATGTTATCAAAAAAGAACTGAAAGACGAAATCACCCACATTTTGTATGACCAAACACGCCGCACGCCAATTGTTATTCCTGTAGTGAACGAAATTGGTGGCGGTGGCAACAACCAGCAGCGCCAGCAAAAGCAAGGTGAGCAGCAGCAAAAACCACGCCAAAATGAGTCAGTTATTCCACCGTTGCCACGCCAAAAATTCCCACCGCGCCAGGTACCCGATACCGAAACGGTCATTCCAAACGTTCGCGAAGATAGTCGTGCATATTAGTACTCTGTAGTGAAAGACGAGCGCCTGCGTGAGAGGCTGTGAAATCGGTGAAAGTGATCGCCGATTTCAGCCAAACGCAAAAAGGAGATGTCTAGTGGACATCTCCTTTTAAAGAGTACGCTCACGCAGGTGCCCGTCTTGAGTAAACGGTGGAACGAGGCCTTCTTATGTCGGTTATGGTAATCTTGCAAAATATTGTAATTTTTGCTATAATATATTCTATCATCTATAAGCAAAAGCGCATATAATAAAAACAGTTATGGCCAAAAGAAAAAGATCATCTCGCAGCAAGGGAAAAGCAAAGCAAGTTTCACCACAGCACAGTCTGCCGGCGGGTTTTTGGTCGCAGGTAGGTGCTGTCTTTTTGATAGCGGTATCTCTACTGTTTGTTTTGGCCTGGTTTGGCACGGGCGGCCCCATACTAGAATGGCTGCATAAAGCCACGCTTGCCACAATTGGCTACGCTATGTATGTTATTCCAGTCCTGTTTATTTACATGGCTATTGAAACCTTTAGAGCCGAGGAAAACCGTTTACCATTTGTCATGAAGCTTGCAACCGCACTGCTTATTGTGTGGTTTGCTGGCTTGTTTGGACTCATGAAAGATTCTGCCGGGCAACCGACGGGTGGATTTGTGGGCAAACTCACAAACGACGGCATGCTGGCGCTGGTAAATAGTGGTGTGGCGGCATTTATTTACGTACTCCTTATTTTGGTAACGGCACTGTTTGTGCTGCGCGTTTCGCCATTCTCAGTTATTAAAAAACTATGGGAACTCACGCGAAGCTCGCTGAGTGAGCAAGACGAGAACGTTAAGGTTATGCGCCGTGCCGAAGAGGCAGATGCAAAGCACCAAACCATTGGTGAGCTCAAATTAAACGCTGGCGTGCCAACACTCGACCAAGAAGACGCCATGGGTAAAAAAGGTTCGCACCTTTCAAGCCTGCGGGGAAGCATAAAGCAAGATAAAACAGCCGAAGAGCAAGCGGCGCTCGTTGCGGTGACTGATCCTAACTGGGAAGCACCAAGCATTGATCTACTTGAAAAAAAGCAATCGCCAGCCGATGCGGGTGATGTGCAGCAAAATGCGCAAACGATTCGCGACACCTTAGCCGAATTCAACATCGAAGTTGAAATGGAAGGCGCAAACATTGGGCCAAAGGTTACCCAGTACACCTTAAAACCGCCAAGTGGCGTTAAGCTAACGCGTATTACTGCGCTGGAAACCAACATCGCGCTTAATCTGGCCGCTCAGAGCCTTCGTATTGAGGCGCCAATTCCTGGCCAGCGTGCCGTGGGTATTGAGGTACCAAACCGCAAAGCGGCCGATGTGCGCTTGTACGGTGTACTAACAGCTAAGCAATGGAAAAACGCCCAAGAACCGCTCGCTTTTGCGATTGGTAAAGATATTTCGGGTGATGCCGTTGTGGGCGAACTCAATAAAATGCCACACCTTTTAATTGCTGGTCAAACCGGTAGTGGTAAGTCGGTTATGATCAATACACTGCTTACGAGCCTGCTCTATCGCAACGCACCAAGCGAAATGAAACTGATTTTAGTTGACCCTAAGCAGGTTGAAATGGCACCATACGAGGACATTCCACACCTCTTGACCCCAGTTATTACCGAGCCCGAAAAAACCATCAGCGCGCTCAAGTGGGCGGTCAACGAAATGGAGCGCCGTTACAAACTGTTAGCCGAGGAAAAAATCCGCGACATTAAAAGCTATAACCAAAAAATCCAGTCTGGTGGCAAAAAAATCTCGGTTACCGACGACGAAGGCAATGAACAACGCGTCGACGACGGTGCTATGCCATACATTGTGATTGTGATCGACGAGCTGGCCGACCTCATGATGGTGGCTGCACGCGACGTTGAAGCCCTGATTGTGCGCCTAGCGCAAAAAGCTCGTGCCGTTGGTATTCACCTGGTACTAGCAACGCAGCGCCCAAGCGTTGATGTTATTACCGGTCTTATTAAGGCCAACATTCCGGCACGTATTGCGTTTACTGTAGCCAGCCAAATCGACTCGCGTACCATTTTGGACCAAATTGGTGCTGAAAAACTACTAGGCCAGGGTGATATGCTGCTTCTGACGCCAAGTATGAGCAAGCCAAAACGTATTCAGGGAGCCTGGGTAATGGACGAAGAGGTGGTAAAAATTACCGATCATCTCCGTATGCAATCGGCACCACAGTACAACGAAGAAATCATCAGCCAACCCGTTCAGCTTAATGGCAAGGGTGGGGTAGTGATGGACTTTGATGGCCATGGTGACGACGACATGTACAAAGATGCTGTACGAGTAGTGGTAGAAAGTGGCAAAGCCTCAACTTCGCTATTGCAGCGCCGTTTGCGTGTTGGCTATGCCCGCGCCGCTCGCATTATTGAAGAAATGGAAGAACAGGGGATCATTGGCCCGGCCGATGGTGCCCGTCCACGCGAAGTGCTCATTAGTAGCCTCGACGACCTCGCTACAAGCGAGGGCTAGACGCTCGTACCCTTGTATTTAAGGTGTAAATACAGTATAATTACTCCTGTTATTAACTCGGCTTGTACTTGATACAAGCATCCATAAGGATTCCAGAGGAGGAAGCTATGAAGGAATACGAACTAACCGTTCTTATTCACCCCGACCTTGAGGTTGACCTTGAGGCACCTCTGGCGAAGATCCGCGACATTGTAAAGAATGCCGGTGGTGAAATCGTCAAAGAGGACAACTGGGGCAAGAAAAAACTTGCCTACAGCATTAAGCGCGAAGATTTCGCTGTGTACGTCTACATGGACGTCAAGCTACCAGCAGACGCACCACTCAAAATCAGCAACACGCTGAACATTACCGACGAAGTGCTGCGCTACCTGCTCGTTAAGACCGACGAAAAGGTACGAAAAGCTGCCGAAGAGGCAAAAGCAAACGCTGCTAAAGAAACAGAAGAAAAGGAGTAGGGGATATGGCCAAAAGCATCAACCAAGTCATTCTGATGGGACGCCTAACGCGCGACCCAGAAATGCGTACAACACCTAGCGGTAAAAATGTAACGAGCTTCAGTTTGGCGGTTGATCGCGCTGGCCAAGACGACTCCGCAGATTTTTTTGACATTACTGCTTGGGAAAAACTCGGCGAACTGGTAAATCAGTACCTTTCAAAGGGTCGTCGTTGCCTAGTACAAGGTCGCTTAACCTATCGTCAGTGGGAGCAAGAAGGCCAAAAGCGTTCAAAGGTTGAGGTTGTTGCAACCGACGTAACCTTTTTGGACGGCCCAAGTAGCGAAGGGGGCGCACCTCGCCAAACTAATGGAGGTGGCTCAAGCAGCAAAAAGTCTGACGACGTTGTCATTGAGGATATCGATGACAAACCAATCGATTTAAGTGAAATTCCATTCTAATAAAGGAGAATACCATCGTGGCTAAGCGATTTAAAAAGGACACGCCAGTCTACTTTGACTACAAAGACGTGAAAACTCTTCAGCGATTTATTGATGTATACGGCCAAATTGAGCCAGTTGCAAAAACCGGTCTTTCGGCTAAGCAGCAACGTCAGCTTGCTGTTGCTATCAAGCGTGCGCGTCATTTGGCATTGATGCCATTCGTTACATCTAACTAGTTTAGAGAACTTTGCAGCGCATAGGATTACCGGTGCGCTGCGCAGCATTTCTAAGCGCATAACCAAGGAGAAATCATGTACCAACCAACTGATCTTAAAAAAGGTACCGTCGTGCAGCTTGACGGCAAACCATACCGCGTTGTTGAATACGGCCAAAAAGTAATGGGCCGCGGTGGCAGTATCGTAAACGTTAAGCTTAAAAACCTGATTGATGGCAGTGTTATCCCTAAGACATTTAAAGGTCAAGATAAGATTGAATCAGCTGAAGTGACGAACAAAAGTGTTCAATATCTTTATAACGACGGTTCAACCTACTATTTTATGGACCCGGAAAGCTTTGAGCAGTTTGAACTGCCAGCCGATATTGTTGACACAGCAGCGCAGTATCTTAAGGAAAGCGACATGCTCACACTTCAATTTTTTGGCGACAAAGTGATTAACGTTGAGCTGCCAAAGAACATTTACCTTGAGGTTACCTATGCTGAAGATGTCGTAAAGGG
>DATCYU010000006.1:0-8915 GCA_036526295.1 Saccharimonadales bacterium (SeqCode)
GATTGTCAAAGATTCAAAACATAAGCTATAATGTACCAGGACTCAGTGGCGAGATCTTTGGGTACGGCACCATCGTTATTCAAACGCTCGTTGGCGACCTTGTTATTCATAAGGTCGAACATCCAGATAAAATATATAACAAACTGCAAGATGCCGTGTCGGCAGCAATGGCAGGCGGGCAGGGAGAGTATGAAGAAGCTACCGTTTAAACGACATAAGGAAGCTAAAAAGGAAATTCCGTCTCGCATTACCAACGAAACGGTTGCCGAACATCGTGAGCAGATTCTTGCCGGTGGCCGCCGTTTTAAATACCCAATGCAGTACGCGCGCCACAAGCTTGTATTCAATACTATTATTGTTACTTTTGTTACCCTTGTACTGATTGTGTTGGTTGGCTGGTGGCAGTTATATTTGGTGCAAAACACCAACTCGTTCCTTTACCGCATTACGCGTGTTTTGCCGCTTCCGGTGGCCTCAGTAGACGGCGAGGCGGTGCGTTACAGCACGTATCTTATGTACCTCAATAGCTCTATGCACTATCTTCAGCAGAGCGAGCAAGTTAATCTTGGCAGTGACGACGGAAAACGTCAGCTTGAGTATTACAAACGTAAAAATATGGATAACGCTATTGCCGACGGCTACGCTGAAAAGCTTGCGCACCAGTTAGGCATTACGATTAGCGAACAAGACGTCACCAATGCCGTTAACCAACAGCTTGTTACCTCAAATGGAAAAATCTCGCAGGAAACATACGATGCCTCTACGCTCAGCGTGCTTGGCTGGGCGCCTGATGAATACCGCCAGGCAATTAAAAACAAGCTTCTACAAAAGCAAGTCGCGTATGCAATCGACACCAACGCTAAAAAACGAGCCGATCAAGCAGCCACTATGATTGCCGCACCGGATGCTGATTTTACAAAAATAGCCGCTGCTCTTGGCGGAGACGGTGCACTAAAGGTAAGCGTTGGTACTTCTGGAATGGTACCATCCACTAATAATGACGGTGGTTTGAGTGAGGCGGCTGCCCCTCTTCAAAAAGGCCAATTCTCGCATATTATAAAAACAACAACAGGTGATGGTTACTATTTTGTTCGCCTTCTTGATAAATCAGACACGCAAATTAATTATCAGTACCTTCGTATTCCTCTTACCGCGTTTAACGAACAGCTTGCTGCACTTAAAAAGAGTGGTAAGATTCACGAATATATTTCGATTCCGGCTGTTGAAAACCAAACCATAAAGCAATAGGAGGTAACAAATGTATACCGTTCCCGATCTCCCATATGATTACGATCAACTGGGTAAGTATATAAGTGGTGATATTATGCGTTTGCATCACGACAAGCACCATCAAGCATATGTTGATAAACTAAATGCCGCACTGGATCAAGCGCCGGCGCTACGCGAGCGACCACTCGAAAGTTTATTAAGCGACCTCGACACGTTGCCCGAAAACGTTCGAACAGCTATTCGAAACCATGGTGGCGGCCACTATAATCACTCGCTTTTTTGGCAGTGGATGTCGCCAACTGGCGGAGGGGAGCCAAGCGGGGAGCTAGCCAAAAAAATCACCGAAAAGTACGGTAGTTTTCAAGGTTTTGTAGATGCATTCACAACAAAGTCACTTGGTGTATTTGGTAGTGGATGGGCATGGCTGCAACCAGATATGGAGATTATTACAACGGCCAACCAAGATACTCCAATTATGCAGGGAAAGGATGCTCCACTGCTTGGCCTCGACGTTTGGGAACATGCTTATTACCTTGATTACAAAAACAAGCGCGATGATTATGTAAAAGCATGGTGGAACGTGGTTAACTGGGACTTTGTTGCCGAACGAAGTGCCCAAAAATAGGTAATAACTAAGGTGTAGTGTAAAATAAAGCTCATTATGAACAAACCAGATTCCTATCCACCAGAAAGAGCCTTCGTACATAACGCGCTTAACGAGTTGTACGAGCTACACGAGAGACCCTTTGAAGCAACACCTGACATTGACATAGTCTGGGCAGTCTCGTCTGTCGGTACGGTCAAAGAGGCGGCCGATTTAGGCCCCGACAATCCATACAGTGGTGAGCTGTGGGACCTCGGAATAGTTGACAACAGCGTACGGGTAGTTCGAGAGGTGACAGCCCTGCGCCTCAATAAGCCGGTAGAAGAGATAACTCCCGAAGATATTGAGGCTGCTGGTCCAACACTACTTTACAACGGCGAGACCCCCGGTTTACCGCATAGTAAATTTCCTCAGCAAAACAAACATTTTGAAGAGCTGGTTAGTGAGCCCGGTTTCCCAATACCACGCTCCAAGATTGTAATTGGTGAGCTTGATGATGCGAATACGGTAGCTCAAGTGCGCCAAATTGCTGATCACCTACATGAACAAGGTGATATGCGCAAGATCGCCGTCGTCTGCGGATTACCGCATGCTACTCGAGTAGGGCGTTACATTGAACATCACAGAGGTTTGTTTCCAGGTGATACGGCCTTTGTTGCAGCACCGGTCGGACAAGGCGACCTTAAACGACAAAGTTCTATTGCTGCTTTGGAGCTTCGGAAAGCTAGAAACTACCGTGCCAAAGGTCACTTGGCAGTAAGATCGGCTTTTTTCCCTAACGGTGCAACTAGTCGTCGCCCAGATGTGCTTAAAAACCACTCCAAAGAATCTTAAGGCCTAGGCGCTTTGTTGCTCTAGCGTATAACTATTTACCTTTGCCATATAAAAAGCCCAACTCAAGTTGGGTTTTTTATATGGCGCGCTCGACCGGATTTGAACCGGCGATCTCCTCCGTGACAGGGAGGCGTGATAACCCCTTCACTACGAGCGCACGTACGTTTTTATCCCTAGTATCATAGCGGTTTTTTACCTCTAGAGCAATAGTTTTATTTTGCCATACCGAGATGGTATAATAACGTAGAATCCACTACCGTGCCGCTGTAGCTCAGCTGGTAGAGCGGCGCTTTCGTAAAGCGTAGGTCTCCGGTTCAAATCCGGACAGCGGCTCCATACGAGACCACGCGGGTATCGTATAGTGGTTAATATGCAACCTTCCCAAGGTTGAGCGCAGAGTTCGATTCTCTGTACCCGCACCAAGAGTCATTATGAAAAATACCATTATAACGGCAATCAAAACTACTCTCGAAGACCGCGCACTCACGGCAATGATTCTAGGTTTTATTTTGCTCTGTATCATTTACTGCGTATTTGTAGGGTTTTCGTTAAAGCCAAGCGACCTCCAGGTGGCAAACCATTACACGGCCTTTGGTCAAACCAATTTTTATCGTGCCAAGTGGTACGATTTCATCACCTTTATTGTTTTTGGTGTACTTGTTATGGTAATGCATACGGTGCTTATCGTAAAACTCCATGTGCAGGGTCGCCGCGAGATCGCTTTTCTCTTTGGCTGGGTGAGCCTACTCCTTGTGGTAATTGCTTTCTTCATGACGCAATCTATCTTAAGGGTAGCGTTCTTGTAACCTATGGTTGATCTTGAACTGCCGCTTAAAAAACGCACCAAACAGTACCGTTTTTTTGAAATGCTGCCAGCTTTTATTAGCTACGGTATGATTCTTTTACTTGTTGTGCTGTCGCTCATTAGTCCTCTTATTGCGGCAATCTATCTTTTGGTAATTATTATTACACTACTCGTAAAAGCATTTGGTATTGCGGTGCATACTATTGCAGGGCGACGCCGTATGGAGCGTGCTCAAAATGTTGATTGGCATGCGCGGCTCATGCAGCTCGAAAATCCCCAAAAAAGTTACGAAAAAGAGCAGAAGTCGCATTCGGGAGGGTTTGGTTTTGAGGCTCACCGCGAAAACCTACGTCTTATTGCCGCTGCTCCAAGCGCGTTTCCTAAGCCGTCGCAACTTTATAACGCTGTCATTGTAGCTGCTTATAACGAGCCCTATGACATTATTGAGCCAACGATCCAAACGCTTGCCGACACGCACTACAATAACGATCACCTGATAGTCGTATTTACTTACGAAGAACGAGGTGGTGAGGGAATTGAAAAAACCGCGTTCGCGCTTGAAAAGCGATTCAAAAACACCTTTAAGGCATTTATTGTCATTAAGCATCCCGGCGGCCTTCCTAATGAGATCCGCGGGAAAGGGGCGAACATTACATTTGCTGGTGAATATTTACAGGGGTGGTTGAAAAGTGAGGGCATTGCCTACAAAGACGTCATGGTGACAACGCTCGACTGCGATAACCGCACCCATGCGACCTATTTTGATTATATTACCTATGAATATATCGTGCACGAAGATCGCAAACATCTTTCATATCAGCCTATTGCGCTCTTTCTGAATAACATCTGGGATGTTCCAGCGCCAATGCGGGTACTTGCAACGGGTAACTCCTTTTGGAACATCATTAGTTCTATGCGTCCCCACACGCTTCGCAATTTCGCCTCACATTCTCAGCCAATGGATGCTTTGGTAGAAATGCATTTTTGGAGTAAGCGCACGATTGTTGAGGACGGTCATCAGTATTGGCGTAGCTACTTTTACTTTAACGGAAACTACGGTGTCGTTCCTATCTATGTGCCCATTTATCAAGACGCAGTATTAGCCGAAACCTACCGGCGCACGCTTAAGGCACAATTTATTCAACTGCGCCGCTGGGCGTATGGTGCCTCAGACGTCCCATATGTGGCAACACGTATTTTTTCGCGACATCGTAATGTTCCGCTTGGGCCGGGTTTGGCTCGGTTGCTGCGGTTAATAGATGGTCACGTGACCTTAGCGAGCTCATCTATCTTGGTGGCGGTAGGCGGCTGGGTGCCACTTCTTATTAACGGTCAGGCGGCACGCGACATTGCAGCTCACCAGCTACCCGAGGTTGTAAGTGGTACGCAGCAAGTTGCCTTAGCCGGTCTATTCATTACGGTGTTTTTGAGTTTTAAAATGCTGCCTCCACGTCCGGCACGGTACAAAAGGCGCCGGACGGTGGGTATGCTTTTGCAGTGGGGGTTAATGCCAATTACGGCAATCGTGTATAATGCGGCATCTGCATTCAATGCGCAAACACACCTATTGTTTGGCAAGTACCTCGATAAATTCGATGTTACCGAGAAGGCGACTCACGCTTCGGTTGCTCGGGCTCGCGCCAAGAAGGCCGACCACGTTTCCGAGTTGTAAGAATCATATGGTGCTGAGCTGCATATTGAAGGGCTGCGAGCTCGTCAAACCGCTTTAAAACATGGTGCGTAGCTGCCTCGATATCTTCAGGGGTAATAACTTCTCGCTGTGAGCCCAATAGGTCCTCAACGGTCTGCGCAAGCCAAAAAGCATCATACTCGCCGCTGCGGGGTGAATGGGTAAAGGTCTTTGCGATGCTCAGTGTTAACTTACCTAAATTAAATGGTTCACTGCCACCGTTACTGAGTTGAATGGGTTTATTATCGGCTAGCGATGGCCGCTCGTATGTCGTAAAAGTTATTTCGCACTTGGGGCAGGTGCGCCGTCGCCATACCGTAGGCTGTTTTTTGTTTGGTCGCGAGTTTGCAACTCGGGTAGTGGAGTTAAAACAATTTATGCAAAACATATCTATATATTGACATACAGCTATATAAAAAGCTAGTGGAAAACATAAGCAGTGTGGGGGATAAATAAAATCACCTCTTTTTACAAGAGGTGATTTTTCATTGGCTCAAAACAAATTTACGACTTATGCGTACGAACACGAATGGCTTTTTTGGCGTCGCCCCAAGTCACGTCGTATTCATAAGAAAGGTGAACTTGTTCAAGGGCCGATGGTTGTGATATATTCTTATCTTTACCCATAATTTCATTTTAGCATAAGTACAATAAAATGTCAATAAACCGCAATCCAATTGGTATAACATATGTGATATACAACAGGGCTATATATATCCAAATATGATGTGGAAAACTAAAATGAATATGTGGTTAATTCAAAAATGAAAAGACCCTTAGAGGGTCTTTAGAAATCTATATGGTGGGCGATAGAGGGCTCGAACCTCTGACCTCCACAACGTCAATGTGGCGCTCTAGCCAACTGAGCTAATCGCCCAAATCTTGCTTTGGCAAGCTGGGTGGCTGCGATTATGATAACAGATAGAGGTAGGTGTTGCAATATTGTGCAAGGTTTTATATTATAGATGCGAACGATGAAGCGGCATCACCATCCGTCGAGTTCCGTGGGTGCTATGCGTACGTAACGCATTTCATAAGCGCTTGGCCCTTTGTGCTGGTCAAGAAGTCCGGTGGAACCGCCCGTAAGGGTCCGAGACATGCGATATATGGCTTTAATAGTAATTAAAACCAGTCATCGCATGTTTTTTAATTAACTAAAAGGAGTAACAGCATGAACGACGAACAACTGCACGCAATGAGGCACAGTCTTGCGCATATTACTGCTGCCGCCGTCAAACGACTGTGGCCAGAGGCTAAATTTGGCGTTGGACCAGTGGTAGAAAACGGTTTTTATTATGATATTGATCTAGGTGGCCAAAAGATATCCGAGGCTGATTTTGGCAAAATCGAAAAAGCAATGCGCCGAATTGTTACTGAAGCACAAGATTTCGAGCGCTTTACTATGCCAATCGACGAAGCGATTGCCTGGGCTAAAGAGAGTGGCCAGCCATATAAAGAGGAACTGCTCAATGACCTGAAGCGTTCAGGTACAACCGTAGCAAAAGATCTTGAGAGTGAAGAACTCGGTACGATCGCCGAAGGGGACGCGGCTGTTAGTGAGGTATCATTCTATAAAAACGGTGATTTTACCGACCTTTGTAGGGGTCCGCACGTCGCCAATACCAAAGAAGTCGGTGCCTTTAAGTTGATGCGCGTTGCCGGTGCTTATTGGCGGGGCAACGAAAAGAATGCGCAAATGCAGCGTCTCTATGGTGTAGCTTTTGCCACTCAAGAAGAGCTCGACAAACACCTAGAGATGATAGAGCAGGCCAAGCAGCGTGACCACCGTAAATTGGGTAAAGAACTCGATCTTTACACTGGTTCGAGTCTCATCGGCGCGGGGCTACCATTATTTACTCCCCGCGGTACTATTTTACGCGACATGATTAATGACCTTGCGCAAAGCTATCGCATTAAAAATGGTTACGAAAAGGTGTGGATTCCGCACATTGCAAAGCTCGACACCTACAAGACCTCGGGGCACTTTGAAAAATTCCCAGAGCTTCTTAGGTTTACCTCAACCGAATCTGGCGACGAACTGGCGCTCAAACCAGTAAACTGTCCACACCATACCCAAATTTTTGCCGGCAGGCCACGTAGCTACCGTGAACTTCCTGTTAAATATCTTGAAACCACCACAGTATTCCGCGACGAAAAAAGCGGGGAGCTCGGCGGCCTTAACCGTGTTCGGGCAATTACGCAAGACGATTCGCACGTTTTTTGTAGCGAAGACCAAATTGAAGATGTATTCGCCGAGTTGATTGAAAGCGCACAGGCTATGTACGAGCTACTTGGCCTCAAGCTCTCGCTGCGGCTCTCGTTTAGAGACGACGCCGATAATTATCTTGGCGATCCTAAGGTATGGGAAAACGCCCAAAATGCCATTCATGCTCTCGCTGAAAAGTTTGGCCTTGAATACGAGATTGGCATTGGTGAGGCGGCCATTTATGGTCCAAAAATGGATTTCATGGCAACCGATGCGTTAGGCCGAAAAACACAACTTGCGACTGTGCAGCTCGACTATGCGCTACCAGAGCGCTTCCAGCTTGAATATACTGCCGAAGATGGCAGTAAGAAACGCCCAATTATGATTCACTGCGCACTGCTTGGCTCAATCGAACGTTTCCTCAGTATTTACATTGAACACACTGCGGGTTGGTTTCCATTGTGGGCTGCTCCAGAGCAAATTCGTATTCTAACTATCAACGATACTGTTACGGACTACGTAAAAGAGATCGAGGAAGTTCTTCGGGGCGTTGTACTTATGGAGCCGGTTAAATATAACGAGCTTCGTTTTACGGTTGATGATCGCAATGAGAGCCTTGGCAAAAAAATTCGCGAGGCGACTGCGTGGAAAATTCCAATGCAGCTCATTGTAGGCACTAAAGACAAAGAAGCGCGTGAGGTGAGTGTTCGTACGCAAACCGGTGAAGAAAAGGTTGCACTCAATAAGCTAGCGGAGTATCTGCAGCAATTGTAATGGTCGATACCTCATTTAAAAACAGGGTATATGAGATCATGACCCAGATACCAGCAGGCCGGGTGATAACCTATGGAGATGTCGCCGGCTTTTCTGGCCATGCAAATGCTTCGCGTATTGTTGGTGGCATTGCGCACTATGGCCCTACAGAGCTGCCCTGGCACCGCCTCGTCAACCGGTTCGGCGGGCTTGCTGCGGGATTTCCGGGTGGTCGTGAGGCTCAGCAGCAATTACTCGAAGCCGAGGGCATTACCTGTACCAATTTTATTGTGGATGATTTTAAGGAACGACGATGGCAGCCGCAATTGTAGTCGAGTCTCTACCGCTTATTGTTCTCGTTGGCCCTACGGCTAGTGGTAAAACATCGGTGGCAATCGAACTTGCCCAGCAGGTGGACGGTGAAATTATTTGTGCTGATTCTCGAACGGTCTATAAGTCAATGGATATTGGCACGGCTAAGCCGACTGCTATAGAGCAAGCTCTTGCCCCTCATTGGGGAATCGATCTTGTCGAGCCGGGTGAGTATTTTACGGCTGCTGATTTTAAACAGTATGCCAACGCTAAAATAGCCGAAATAAGGGGCCGTGGCCACACACCATTTTTAGTGGGCGGTACTGGCCTTTATATTGATGCGGTCGTATTCGATTATCAATTTGGTCCGCCGGTTAATACTACGGAACGAGCTCGGTTAGAAGCGATGAGCGTCAAAGAGCTGCAAGGCTATTGTGAAGAAAACAACGTCGAATTGCCCGAAAACAAGCAAAACAGGCGA
>DATCYU010000007.1:0-7049 GCA_036526295.1 Saccharimonadales bacterium (SeqCode)
AGAATCTATGAGTTACGAACCAAACACGCATGAGACTCAGGTGGCCATTCTGCGACATCTGTTATTTACTCCACAAGCAGGTTTTGCTGAACTACAAAAAAAGACCAGCCTCACGAGTGATCACTTTAACTTCCATATCAAAAAATTAGTAGACGAAGGATATGTTGAAAAGAGTGAGAAAAATTATAAACTGACGCATAAAGGTAAAGAATATGCTAATCGCATGGATACCGACGAAAACGAGATAGAAAAGCAGCCAAAGGTATCTGTGGCGATCACCTTAGAACGAACCAACGAAAGAGGCGAGCGCGAGTTCTTATATCAACAACGAAAAAAGAATCCGTATTTCGGGTTTTGGGGCCGTGTTGGGGGAAAGATTCGTTGGGGTGAGTCGGTTTTAGAGGCGGCGAAACGCGAGCTAAAAGAAGAGACTGGCCTCGAGGCAGAATTCGAACATAGGCTTTTGTATCACAAGCGTGATTTTAGTAAAGCAACAGGCAGGCTGCTAGAGGACAAAATATTTTTCTGCGTGTACGCAGCTCAGTTTAAAGGTACTTTAATAGAAGAGTTCGAGGGGGGAATGAACAAATGGATGACCGTGGAGGAATTTCACGAAAAGCCCAAGCGTTTCAGTAGCGTCGACGAGTTTATGGACTTAATGGAAAGGGGTGAGTCATTCGCAGAGCGCGAGTTTTATTATAGCGAGTCAGACTATTAGGGCGGCATTTCCTCCTGTATAATAAGGTGGTAATGATCAGTCTAGGTTATGTTTTTATTGTCATAGGAGTTATCTTGGTCTCGATGACGCTTCACGAGGCTATGCACGGCTACATGGCTTATTTTTTGGGTGACGATACCGCTAAGCGAGAGGGTAGGCTAACGTTAAACCCTCTCCGGCATATCGACCCTTTTCTTACGCTTATTTTGCCGGTTTTACTTGCGCTTTCTGGTTTGCCAGTATTTGGTGGGGCAAAACCCGTGCCTTTTAATCCTAATCGGGTAAAATATGACGAATGGGGAGCAGCTCTTGTCGCCCTTGCGGGCCCGCTCACAAATTTCGTGCTTGCTT
Source organism: Saccharimonadales bacterium (SeqCode) (assembly GCA_036526295.1). GTDB lineage: Bacteria > Patescibacteriota > Saccharimonadia > Saccharimonadales > Saccharimonadaceae > CAMLKC01. Next base: position 1,070 of record DATCYU010000007.1, read on the forward strand.
TTCTATTCTTTGCTGCCTATGTACTAGTGGGAGCGGATCACAACTCAGTTGTAGGTCTTATTCTCAATACTGGCGTCTTAGTTAACCTTGGATTCTTTGTATTTAATATTATTCCTATCCCGCCACTTGACGGCTCTCGAGTGTTATATGCACTGGCTCCAGAATTCGCACGCCGCATTATGGAGTGGATAGAGCAGTATGGCATACTATTAGTGTTTGTTCTTGTACTGTTTGCAGGCTCGGTGATTGGAACATATATGCAAAACGCTATCTACTTTTTTGTAGACGTGTTTAGTCGCGTATTCGGACTATCTTAGGGGTAAAAATGTTATAATGAGTATGTCCCGAAAGCGCCTTGGCGTATATGATTTTCCTAACATCATATGATAGGGAGCCTTACATGATCAGTTTCTGTGGAAGCAGGTTGCGGGCACCCACCTTTGCATTAGCAGGGGAATATCAAGCGCCGATGAGCGCTTTTGGGCATTATGGCGGGGTGTGGCGCAGCCTGGTAGCGCGCACGGCTGGGGGCCGTGAGGTCGCAAGTTCAAGTCTTGTCACCCCGACCATAACGAAATTATGAACAATCTACCAAAGCAAACACAAAAAGTAGGGGAACTATGAATCAGCGTATTGCAGTACGTGCAATTATCCATAAAGACGGCAAGACATTGCTATTGAGGCGCGCGAATGGTAGGGCGTCTATTTTGGGCAAGTATGAGTTGCCGGGTGGAAAGCTTGAATATGGCGAACAACCCGAAGACGCTCTCTCGCGTTATTTGCATGATGACACTGGTCTTACTATGCGTACGGCACAGTTGTTCGATGTTCTATCATATATTGATCACGACAATAAGGACGTCCAGTATCTCCTTATTCTTTACCTTGTTAAGCTTGAGCGTGATGATGCAAAAATAACAGCAAGTTCAAATTATGATCACTATCTATGGGAAAAGTTGTCGAATATACATCAAGATGAGCTAACAGAATCGGCAAAACTGTTGTTGGGAATATCACAACAACGCATTCAATCTGTAAAAGAACAAGAACTTGTTGGAAATGATGTTACTACAACAACGGATACCTCCCATGTTATTATCTATTCCGATGGTGGGTCGCGGGGTAATCCGGGACCTTCTGCCGCGGGCTTTGTTATTATGAACCAAGACGAACACGTACTCCATGAAGGTGGTATGTACCTTGGTATTACCACAAATAACGTCGCCGAATACAACGGCGTACGCTTAGGACTCGAAAAGGCGATTGCTATGGGGGCGAAAACAGTTGATCTTCGTATGGATAGTCTCTTAGTAGTGAATCAAATGAATGGCCTCTACCAAATTAAAAACAGGGAACTTTGGCCCATCAATGAAAAGATCCGTGAGCTTATAGGTCAATTTGAAAAGGTGACTTTTACCCATGTGCGCCGTGAGTTTAACCAGCTAGCGGACGGTATGGTTAATAAAATCCTTAACGCCCATATCCGTCATGAGGTATAATAAAACATGACAGTCTGTTAGACGGTCGCTTGTACATTCGTACAAGAGGAAAGTCCGGGCAGCATAGGACACGACAGTCGCTAACGGCGACCGGGGGAAACCCTAGGGAAAGTGCCACAGAAACGAAACCGCCTCAGGGTTACCTGGGGTAAGGGTGAAAGGAGTGGGGTAAGAGCCCACAGCTGCACACGGTGACGTGTGGAGGAGGTAAACCCTGTCGGCTGCAAGGAGATCTACGTAAAGGATGGTCCGTCCGTAGGTCGTTACCCGCTCGATCTGGTAGGCAACTACTAGACTAGATAGATGATCGTCCACGACAGAACCCGGCTTATCGATAGGCTGTCAACAAAAATATCGCCCGCTAAAAGGCGATATTTTTGTTTTGTAAGGAGGAGGTAACTCTAAGTAGTTAGGCTACGGCCTTCTTAACGATAGCCGCAAAGGCTTTTGGCTCGTTTACGGCAAGATCAGCCAAAACCTTACGATCAAGCTCAATGTTAGCGGCTTTTAGGCCAGCAACAAGCTTACCGTAGGTTGTACCGTTTTCGCGGGCAGCAGCGTTAATACGTGTAATCCATAGTCCACGAAGATCACGTTTCTTGTTACGACGGTCGCGGTAAGCGTATTGGAGTGCACGAACAACGGCTTGCTTAGCAAGACGGAACGAACGGGTACGGTTGTGTTGCATACCCTTGGCTGCTTTTAAAATCTTTTTGTGCTTGGCACGTGCGGCAACACCTCGTTTTACTCGCATAATGCTATACTCCTAGGGCTCGTTTAATGTTTTTGGCCATCGAACCGGTAACGGTTGCGGTGGTTTGGATTGCGCGTTTGCGACCCTTGCTCTTTTTGGCAAGCAGGTGGGCCCCGAATGCGCGACGACGCGTAAGCTTACCGGTACTGGTGAGCTTAATACGCTTTGCTGTACCTTTGTGGGTCTTTAGCTTTGGCATTACTTACTCCTTACTATTATGCTCAGATTGCGTCCTGCCATCTGAGGCTTTTGCTCTACAACTGCGTCTTCTTCAAGGAGAGCGGCAATTTTATCAATCATCTCGTATCCGAGCTCCTTGTGAGCCATTTCGCGACCTCGGTAGAATATCTGAATTCGTACCTTGTGGCCAGCGGCGAGAAAGCTGCGAATCTTGCGAAGCTTAATATCAAGATCCCCCGAACCGATTTTTAGCCCAAAACGCATTTGCTTGAGCTCGCTTGCTTTGCTGCTCTTTCGGTTCTTCTGTTGCTCTTTCATCTTTTGGTACTGGTATTTACCCCAGTCAACGATCTTTACAACAGGTGGGTTTGCATCCGGTGAAATCTCAACGAGATCGACACCCGCTTCTTCAGCAGCCTTAAGGGCTTCAGAGCGACTCATGACACCGAGCTGTACTCCTTGGGAGTCTATAACCCGTAGTTCGGGTGCTCGGATGTCCTCGTTGATACGAATTGATTTGTTGATTACCGGTCTCCTCTCGAGTTTGCAATTTTAGAGTATTACTCGTTGGTTATTTTATCAGATATAACACCGTTATTCAATAGCTTTTAGCTCTATATTGGAGTGCTTCACCTAGGTGGCCGGCTGTAATGGCCTCAGCCCCCTCAAGGTCGGCAATAGTACGGGCTACTTTTAAAATCTTAAAGTAGCTTCGTGCGCTTAAATTAAGCTTTTCGGCGGCCGATTCATAGAACTGGCGAACGGAAGGGGCGAGTGCTAAGTGCTTCGTTGCTTCATGAGATGACAATTTACCGTTGTATATATTGCTACTTTTGTATCTGTTAGACTGAATCTCTCCGGCATTTTTTATAGTCTTTTGAGCATAAGCATGTTGTTTATCTGTCGACATTTTGTCGTTTATGAGTAGTTTGTGCGGTACGCGCGCAACGGGAATAATCATGTCGATTCGATCAAGTAGGGGGCCGGATAGCTTTTTCTGGTAGTTGATAAGCTGAGTGCTTGTACACGTACATTCGTGGCTGGGATCACCATAGTACCCACAAGGGCAGGGATTCATGGTTGCTACAAGCATAAAATCAGCTGGGAACACCGCCGTACCGCCCATGCGACTCACGGTAACTTTTCCGTCTTCTAGTGGCTGCCTGAGGCTCTCAAGGGCAGAGCGGGGGTACTCTGGGATTTCGTCTAAAAAGAGCACTCCAAGGTGGGCAAGGCTAATTTCTCCTGGTTTTGGGCGGTTGCCACCTCCAATAATGGCATTACGGCTGGCGGTGTGGTGGGGGCTTCGGTAGGGGCGATTTATAACGACAGCATCTACAACCTCACCAGCAAGGCTATGAAGTTTTGTAACGGCGATTTGCTCTTGTGGTGTAAGGGGCGGAAGTAGGCTTGCAAGTGCCTTTGCAAGCATGGTTTTACCTGCGCCCGGTGGCCCCGTGAAGAGTATGTTATGGTGCCCTGCGGCGGCAATCGTTAGTGCTCGTTTGGCTTGATCTTGACCTTGAATGTCGTCAAGGTGGGGTGCGCCGGCGGTGGGTAATGAATTGTTTGGAAGGCTATGAGATGGAGTGGGGGAAATAGTCAACTCTTGTTTGAGGTGCAAGAAGAGCTCACGAAGTGAGGAAACCCCAATGATTTCAATGCCGTCAACAAGACTTGCTTGTGCGGCAGTTGCCTTGGGTAGAAAAATTTGAACTAATCCAGCAGCTTTTGCGGTTTCGGCTATAGTAATAGCTCCACGCACCGGACGTATGGAGCCATCAAGCGCAAGTTCACCGGCAAAAACTCGGTTTTGGGTATCCTCCTGGCGTAGCTGCCCGCTACTAGTAAGAATAGCGAGGGCAATAGGAAGGTCGAAATGAGTACCGTCTTTGGGCAGTTCGGCCGGTGCTAGGTTTATGGTAATGCGCTTAGCGGGGAATTCCAGCAGACTATTTGCGATAGCGCTTCGAACACGCTCCTTTGCCTCTTCAATAGCCTTGTTGCCAAGGCCAACAATTTGAAAAGAGGGGAGTCCCCGGCTTGCATCACTCTCAACCTCTATGAGATGTCCGTCAAAGCCAAAGGGTGCAACAGAAAATACTTTTGCTACCGATGTCATATGTATAATTAAGCATAACTGGTAATGTAAGGCAATCTATGCTATAATTAAAACTGTTCGTGGGGCTGAATATAGCTTTCGACAGAGGGACTTTAACAAATCATTCTGCAAGCCGAACGTGCGCGTAAGCATATTTTTAATTGCAAACAAACTTGCATCTGCATTTGCAACACTTAAGAGCGCTTTTGCTCCTAAGCTCGCATTTGCACCAATCGCAGCCTAATTAAGCTCGATCATCATTTGCCGATAGGCGACATAGCGGTAAGTGGTGTTATATTTATGTCGCTCGCGTACATGTGTCCGACGGAACGCATGCACGGACACTAACCCGTACGATTTGTTACTATTTTTGTCTGACTTTTGAATTAACGAATCGCTAAACACTAAGTAAGACTATGCTTGTAGACGAATGATTTGTTACCCTTTGGACCGGGGGGCAGTGCCCCGCAGCTCCACCATGTTATTATTCAAAAATCGCCGCATAGTGCGGCGATTTTTATGTTATTTTTGCCACTAAAAAACAACCACCTGCGAGTAGTGGTTGTTTAGTGTGGAGTTTTTGCAATGTTGTTTATTTTTGGCTCCTGCATAATTTTTTTATTCAAGAGCTACCCCTATAATATGACGTCATACCGCTTGTGTCAACACTATTTTGAAAAAAAGTTTTACGAAAAAAATAAGCATGTGGATAAATAGAAATAAACTCATTTGAGCCCACAAATGGTCGGCATACGCGACAATAAAAGAACACTATTTTTACGTATGTAATACACACCTTCTTAACGAAAAATAAATAGCAAATTGTGCGCGTTGCATGCTATGTAGCGTACATGCTTCATTGCAAATCACTAGGACTTGTTAGCCTGCAACTTAATTTACATGACATGGCGCCATGTATAAATGGCGAGTTGGTTGTATTGCGTGTAGTAGCTGCAAAAACGGGCAGGGCAGTTGGTTCATGCAATATGTACGGAAATATAAAATATTATTACGCGGGTGGGTATGTATTGCGTATATGTGTTTTTGGCCCGCGGCGCATGCGCGTTGACGCATTAATGTTCGCGGGTGAGCCATGCAAGTATTACATGCTGTATTAAATTCGCGCGAATCTATTGACGGCTGCCCATGCAAAAATGAACAATGTCCTAAATTTCTTTTTTGAGTGATATACAAAAATAAATAGATGCAAAATGCCGATAGTTTTGAACCTAAAGCTAGGGCGTACATCGAACTCAAATATGCTGATGTAGATCAAAGGTGAGCTAGCGTTTGCACAATTTTTGGCGACTTATGATCATATTTCCATGGTGTGTATATGCTACTGTTGTGTAATGATCATTGTTGATAAAATATCAACATCAAAAATAAACACTTTAAAAACGTCCCTACAAAACAAACGATGATTTATATGCAACATATTATTTT
>DATCYU010000008.1:0-3908 GCA_036526295.1 Saccharimonadales bacterium (SeqCode)
TAAGTGACGTAGCAAACGCTGTTATGCAGGGCGCCGATACGGTGATGCTCAGTGACGAAACGGCGAACGGTAAATACCCAATTGAAACCGTTGAAGCTATGCGTCACACCATTCTTTATACACAAGAACACTCACTTGCTGGTCTTTTGCAAGATGTAAGTGAAATGAAAAACAACCAACTTGATGCCATTAGTGCAGCAGCCGTTAAGCTCGCTGAAAAGCTAGGTGTTGATGCCATTGTTGCCGAGACAAAATCTGGCGCAACTGCAGTCAACATTGCTGCTCACCGCCCAAACCTGCCGGTTATTAGCGTGACCAGCAGTCATCGCACGGCTCAACAACTTGCACTTACCTATGCAAACCGTAGTTTTGTTCGCCCAGACGGTGAGCATGCTGGCCTAGAGCTTGTAAAAGAGCTCAAAGAAAACGGCTACTTTGGTGATGATCGTGAACAAGTGATTGTTGCTATTGTGAGCGGTCGTCAGCCTGGCCTTATAGGCGCTACTGACACAATTCGTGTACGCGTGCTAGAATAAAACTAGCAATAAAAATAGGGTGGGCATGGCATTTTTTAAGCAAACTATTAACACGGTTCCGCTACAGCACGAAACGGTACTTTTGCGTGCCGACTATAATGTGCCGCTTAATGCAGATGGCGCCATTGCTGATGATTTCCGAATTCGTGCAAGCTTGCCTACGGTAAAACAACTTTTAAAAGACGGCTGCAAAGTTGTTATTATTAGTCATCTGGGGCGACCTGACGGCAAAAAAGACCCGAGCTTGTCGTTAGAGCCCGTTGCCGGCCGGCTCGCTGAACTACTTGGTGAGCCTATTCGGTTTGTTGACCAAACGGTTGGCGACAAAGTAAAAATGGCTATTAAACGCGCTCCTAAAGGTAGTGTGATAGTGCTCGAAAACCTTAGGTTTGACCCTCGCGAAGAACAAAACGACGAAGGTTTTGCTCGCGAACTCGCTCAAAGTTCGACCGCTCGGTATTTTGTGCAAGATGGCTTTGGGGTAGTGCACCGGGCGCACGCAAGCACGGCAGCAATTACCCTGTTTTTGCCGAGTGTCGCCGGGCTTTTATTGGAGCGCGAGTACACGACTATTACACGGGCAATGAAATCACCAGAACGCCCACTGGTGGCTGTTTTAGGTGGTGCAAAGGTGAGCGACAAAATTGAGGTCGTTCACGAATTTATAAAAGTGGCCGACCAGCTGATTATATCTGGTGCTATGGCCAATACATTCCTTGAGGTTAAAGGCCTTAACTTGGGGAAGAGCAAATACGAAAAAGACGAAGACGGCACGGTTGCTGCGATTTATGAAGCTGCCAAGCAAAAGGTTGGAGCCGATAAAGTCGACGATTTTTTGATACTGCCAACCGACTTAGCGGTAGGCACCTCGTTTGCCGATCAGCCACGCCGCAGTGTAAAGGCCAATGCACTTGGCGATAATGATCTCGCGCTTGATATTGGCGATAATTCCATTGAGGCTATGGTATCGTACGTTGCAAAGGCAAAAACAGTCGTTTGGAACGGGACGCTTGGTATGGCTGAATTTCCTAACTTTGCCCATGGTTCGGCGCGGCTTGCGCTTGAGCTTGCAACACACCCAAGCATTACCTCGATTATTGGCGGTGGCGATACGGCCGATTTTGTACTAGGGTGGGACAGCAAAAAAGGCGGTAGTTTTACCCATGTTTCTACCGGTGGTGGCGCCAGCCTAGAACTAATGGCGGGTAAAAAATTACCGGGTATCGAAAGCCTGCTAGACGCCCATTCATAAGTGCGCTACACTAAGGAAAAGCATTACCATTATGGCCAGGGATAAAAAACTCATTGTTGCAAACTGGAAAATGAACCTCAATACTCACGAGGCTAGTTTGTATGTCCATAAGCTTACGGGTATGGTGACAGTGCACCGTGATGTTGAAGTTGTTTTAGCGCCTACTTTGTTGGTCTTGCAATCGTTAAGCCTCCAGGTTGATCGACGCCAATTTAAATTAGCCGCTCAAAATCTCTATTGGCGTGACAGCGGTGCCTTTACAGGCGAGGTTTCGGCCACGCAGCTGCGTGGTGTGGTAGACTACGCCATTATTGGCCATTCCGAACGTCGGCATATTTTTCACGAAACAGGCAGAGATATTCGCAATAAAGTGCAGGCGACTATTCGTAATGAAATCAAACCAATTCTTTGTATAGGCGAAACCGCTCAGGAGCGGGCCGACGGCGAAACACGTGCGGTTCTTCATGACCAACTTGTTGGCGGTTTGGCTAATATTACAAGCGAAGAACTACAGCATGTCACCATTGCTTACGAGCCAGTTTGGGCAATTGGTACGGGTAATAATGCATTGCCGAGCGATGTTAAAAAAGTTACAGATACTATACGCTCCCAAGTTCGGCATTTGTATGGCGCCGGAGCGGCCGACGATTTGCGGATTCTGTATGGTGGCAGTGTTACAGCAGACAGCGCAGCAGATTACCTTGCGGTTGATGGTATTGATGGTCTCTTGGTTGGCGGTGCCAGCTTAGATGCCTACGGGTTTAGCGATATAGTTACAAAAGCCCACAAGGGAACAGAATTGATTAAAAAGTAGGGGTGGAAATGAAAGACTTGGATTTTGATGAACTTGACCGGGCCGTAAACTCGCTAATGTCGAATGTTCCAAAGTCTGCCCCGCAAACAGTTACAGTAAACGAAAAAACACTCGATCTTACGAGTGCCGAAGGCTCGTCGGCCACACCCGAGATGGTAAACGACATGGCTAAAAAAGCAGCCGACGACGTTACGAGTACGCCGCTACCACAGCCAACAACTCCACCCGTACCCGTTACTGCTCCTGTCGTACCTCGCTCCGCGCCTGCAGTGGTTCAGGCTCCAGATCGGCCCCAAGCATCAGCACCAGCAGTTCGCCGTTCGGCCGGGCGTTTTATGGATGTCGTTCATCCTTCGTCAAACATGAAAAAGCCCGATGCTCCTAAGCCTGTTTCGCGACAAGGGGTAACTATTGAACCAATGGGTAAAGCAGCTCCTGGTGATCCAATTGTACGACCAGTTGCCTCGGAGTCAGTGCCTACAGCTACACCTGCTCCTGTTGAGCTACCAGAATCTACGCCAAAAGAAGATTCCATCACCGTGGTAGATGACGCCAAATTAAATCTAGATGCCGTACCAAGTAAACCACAGTCCGCACCGGTTGAGTCGCATACTGAACCGTCAACCGATTGGCCCGACCCCCTTGATATTGCAGCCAAAGGTGATACTTCTGCGCCACTAAGCTCGCCATTCCTTGCTGATGCAAAAGTAGAAAAACGACCGCTTGGAGGTGCTCAACCAACGGGCATGGCCGATGACAGTGCAGTAACTGCAGCTTTGAGCATGCCTGAACTATCAGGTGACACGCCAAAAAGCGAGCCTAAAGAGCAAGAAGAACCACTAAAAGAAGATGCAACGGCCGTACAACTCCCACCTTCAAACGCTGCTGATACTACCGCCGCACCTACGCCGTTACCCGAGGAACTCCAGGGTGACCTGATGGCGGTTGAAGCCGACACGACGCACGATGAAATCAAGCAAAAGCATGAATCCGAACACAAAAAAGGTGACATGCTGCACGAGGACGATAGCAACAAAAAACCCGAAGTGCATTCAGGCGATGCGTCTAAAACTGGTAAAAGTGAACCCGAAACTCCTGTAGGTCCAACCTCAATTCCGCAACAGTATCATGAAGAACCCAGTACCGGCGATCAACATAATGGCGCAATTTATGATACCAGTACGTATCATCAACCACTTGCACACCCTGCTAAAAAGAAATCAGGCTTGCTGTGGGTAGTGTGGGTCATTGTTATTTTGCTTCTTGGTGCCGCTGGTGGTGCTGCCGTGTACTTCTTGCATCTTAT
>DATCYU010000009.1:0-4959 GCA_036526295.1 Saccharimonadales bacterium (SeqCode)
ATGTTTTCAAGCGTTTTTTCAGGCTTTTTAAGTGGGTTACTAACAACGCCTTTAGAGAGAATCAAGCCACCGCGGGGGCCACGTAGTGTTTTATGCGTCGTGGTGGTAATAACATGAAAACCGTAGTCGAATGGGTTTTTAGCTACGCCCCCCACGATTAGACCAGCCACATGAGCCATGTCGGCCATTAAAAGTGCACCTACTTCGTTACCAATTTCGGCAAATTTGCTGTAGTCAAGCTCGCGCGGGTAGGCGCTGTAGCCGGCAAGAATAATTTTTGGTTTGTGTTCAAGCGCTAGGCGGCGCAGTTCGTCGTAATCGATTTCGCCCGTTGCCGGGTCTTTCATTTTGTATCGAATAAAGTTGTATAGTTGTGCGCTGCGGGTTACGGGTGCACCGTGCGTTAAGTGACCCCCATGCGAAAGGTCCATAGCAAGCACGGTATCACCAGGCTCTAGCCAGGCGCTATATACCGCCTCATTGGCCGGGGCACCTGAATGCGGCTGCACGTTAGCGTGGTCGGCCTTAAACATTTCTTTGGCACGGTCAATTGCGAGCTGTTCAACTTGGTCGGTAAATTGCTGGCCGCCATAATAGCGCTTACCCGGGTAGCCTTCAGAATATTTATTAGTAAATACGCTACCGAGCGCCGTTAAAACGTCGCGCGATACATAGTTTTCACTTGGGATCAGCTCTAGCCCGTCTCGCTGTCGCTGTTCTTCGCCCTGAATTAGCTTGGCCACAATTTGGTCGTTCATAGTAGTTCCTTTCAATGCTAAGAGGTAATGGAGATGGCGAAGAAGAGTAATTAAATCATGCCTTTACTATACACGTCAGGGGCGTATAATACCACTAGCAGCAAATATTCTTACAGAAAGTCCTTTACATTATATCGTATGTGATATAATAGAAACATGATCAATGATGATTACAAGGTAAAAATTGGCGCGCTTATTCAAGAAGCACGTCTTAACCGTGGTCTTACACAAACAGAATTAGCTAAGGAACTGGGTACCAGCCAGTCGGCCGTGAACCGGATTGAAAAAGGTGGGCAAAATATCAGCCTTGAGATGATTGCTCGTATTAGCGATGTGCTTTCGAGCGATATCGTTACCTTGAATCAAACCGGCAAAATCAACTTTCGTATTCATGGCGGCAAAAAGCTATCTGGCGAAATTGAGGTAAAAACCAGCAAAAACGCTGCTGTTGCCCTTTTGTGTGCTGCACTCCTCAATAAAGGTAAGACAACCCTTCGCCGCGTCGCCCGCATTGAAGAGGTAAACCGCATTATTGAAGTACTGCAAAGCATTGGCGTTAAAACACGTTGGATCGACGACACAAACGACCTTGAAATCACTCCTCCGCGCCGCTTAGAGCTTGAAAAAATGGACGTGACCGCCGCCAAGCGTACTCGCACTGTTATTATGTTTTTGGGCCCCTTGCTTCACCAATACAGCGACTTTAAGTTGCCATTTGCTGGTGGCTGCAACCTAGGTACACGTACCGTCGAACCCCATCTGGTTGGCTTGGCGCCATTTGGCATGGATGTAGAGGCTAAGCCAAATACCGACTATTACCACGCCACGGTGAAAGAAAAAAAGGTTGAAAAAACAATTCTTTTAACCGAGCGCGGCGACACCGTGACTGAAAACGTCATTATGGCTGCAGCCCTTTACGACGGCACCGTTACAATTCGTAACGCCAGCCCCAACTACATGGTGCAAGATGTTTGTTTCTTTTTGAAAAAACTTGGTGTTGATATTAAAGGTATTGGTACAACAACGCTAACCATTACGGGTAAAAAGAAAATCAATCAAGACGTTGAATACTACCCAAGCGAGGACCCTATTGAGGCTATGAGCCTTGTTGCCGCTGGTATTGTAACTGATTCAGAAATCACTATTAAACGTGCGCCGATTGAATTTATTGAGCTCGAACTTGCCGTACTAACAGGCATGGGGCTCAAATACGACATAACCGAAGAATATAAAGCCCGTAATGGCTACGCGCGCTTAGTAGATATAACCCTGAAGCACTCTGTATTACACGCACCCAAAGACAAACTCCACAGCATGCCATTCCCAGGTGTAAATATGGACAACCTGCCATTCCTCGGCCTCATTGCAACGGTTGCGCATGGCCGCACTTTAGTGCACGACTGGAGCTACGAAAACCGCGCCATTTACTTTACCGAGCTTACCAAGCTTAATGCCGATGTTGAGCTAGTTGACCCGCACCGGGTATATATTACCGGCCCAACCAAGTGGAAACCCGCCGACGTTATTGCACCGCCAGCACTCCGACCTTCGGTGGTTGTACTACTGGCAATGTTGGCAACACCTGGTATATCTACCCTGCGCGATGTTTACTCAATTAACCGCGGCTACGAAGACTTTGCCAATCGCCTAAATACGCTTGGCGCTCACATAGAAACCCTGCGGGAAATCTAGCGTCACCCTTTAAACTATGCTACAATAGCTCGTGCTTGGCGGATGTAGCTCAGTTGGTTAGAGCGCCTGATTGTGGTCCAGGAGGTCGTGGGTTCAATTCCCATCATTCGCCCCACGGAATTATAAAGAAGCCCCTTTCGGGCTTCTTTTCATAGTGCAATACGTAAGCTTTTTGCTATTATGTGCCTATGAACATTGAAGACTATTGCAAAACCGTGTTTGAAGACGGCCACCCGCAAACACACAATGCGCCCTGGGAAATTATTAATAACCTAGAATCAACTATTTGGGAACTGCTTGACACACTCCCCGAAGAATACGACATATCTGGCGGAGTCGCTATTCACAGTACCGCCATTGTCGACCCAAGCACTATTATTAAACCGCCCGCAATTATTGGAAAAGACTGTTTTATTGGCGAACACGGGTTGCTACGCGGCGGTGTTATTATGGGCGAGAAATCAACCATTGGAGCAAGCTGCGAAGTTAAATGTACGATCATTGGTCATAAAAGCTCCCTGGGCCACTTTAACTTTGTCGGTAACAGTATTATTGGTGCAAATGTTAATTTTGAAGCCGGCGCTATTGCCGCCAACCACTTTAATGAGCGGGCGCCCAAAGACCAAGCGATTCGCGTTCGTGTTAATAACGAGATTATTGAAACCGGCAGCACACGGTTTGGCGCTGTTATTGGCGACCACGTTAAAATTGGCGCTAATGCCGTTTTAACACCTGGCACTATTTTAAAACCTCGTACTATAGTCGGCAGGCTCGAGTTAGTAGATCAAGGTGCCTAAGCTACGAAAATGGGTTATACGGGCGTGAAGGCGGTTCTGAAAAACCGCGCCGTGGTATTTGCATTTGGCTACCACGCGGCACGCCCGAAGCTCCTCCGGCATTAAAGGCTTGCCTGCCAGGTTCGCCCGTACGTGGCGGTACCGAAATGTTTTGTTCGCTGGTGCGCCTGCCGTATTCTTCGCGTATGTAGCCACCGCGTGCTACAAACGAATCGCCATATTTGGCAACGTGGTTTCGGTTACGATCAATGTGGTAGCGCTGCCCAAACGATTGTGGGCTCGTGGAGCCCATTGAACCGCCGCTCTCCGCCTGGGCATAGGTGTGCGAATGAAAAGGCTTTTGCGTATCGTCAACAAATCGATTCGGCTTCATGGTTATGGTTTATATTATACCCCTAAACCTGATATAATTTGAAAACACGCGGGTGTCGTATAGTGGCTAATATGCAAGCCTTCCAAGCTCGAGACGGGAGTTCGATTCTCCCCACCCGCACCAAAGATAAAATAGGATGCCAAGAAGTTGGCGTCTTTTTATTTTTAGGCAATTTGCACAAAGCCAACCACGTAATTTTTCTTGTATGTTTTGGCACACTTTGGGCAAACCGTGTAAAAGAAGTAGGTTTTTTTGGGTTCTTTCCCAGCTTCTTTAGCAACACTCAGCAACTCTTGGTACCATTTTGGTGCTTCCCTGTATGGGCCCTCAAATACCTTCGTTATATAAGTTCCAGTTAGTTTGATCATGGTGCAGCCGGGTACATTTTTACTAACTGCAAAGTATTGGTCACTGCGCCAAGCCGAGGCTTCGTCACTTAAAATCAAATAGTCTTTTACGCTCGCTCCTGCTTGGTCAATTGCCGCCTGAGTTTTCGCCATAACCGATCCCATATTGAGCGGGATGTGCAAGAAGCTTCGAACCGGCGCACGTACAAATAATTTGTCTTTAAATTCAAATGTTTTATTGTCCCATTCCTTTGGATCAATCAACGGACAACACCCGGTGAGCGATGTGCTTATGTCTAAAGTTGGAACGTGATTTACTGTTGGCATGCAACCCCCTTTCCCGTTAGCTTGATGCACCACTACCGCGCAGTCTATGATTGGAATCACACTAAAATACCACTATTAATCTTTTCTCCATAAGCATAAGCAATTTTGCTATAATGTAAGGTATGCAAAGTAAACTCATGAAACGTGTTGTTAGCACCGAATATTTAGTTGCGGCCGTTTTAGTAGCCGTGTTTTACGTAGTAGTGGGCAACTTTGCCTGGTATTGGTTGCCTGTTTTATTTATTGTGGTAGATTTTAGCGCCATTGGTTACTTCTTTAATAACCGTATGGGCGCCTTAGTTTATAACATTGCCCATAGCTTGATTGGCCCCGCTGCCCTTGTATTGCTCTATATTGGTACCACCAACCAAGTTGTCCTCTTTATTGCCCTCGTGTGGTTGTTTCATATTTTTGTCGACCGCGCCCTGGGCTATGGCCTTAAACATGTTACCGGTTTTCATCACACTCATCTTGGTACCATCGGTAAAGCCACCAAGAAATAGGGTATAATAGGGGCACGTGCCCCGATAGCTCAGTAGGATAGAGCAGAGGACTTCTAAGCCTAAGGTCGTTGGTTCGATTCCAACTCGGGGTACCATAGATTTCTCTAACAGAGCAATTATTTAGTATAGGTTTTATGTAGATTACGAGAATGTGGAAGAATA
>DATCYU010000010.1:0-7406 GCA_036526295.1 Saccharimonadales bacterium (SeqCode)
ACGCGGTTATCGAGGAACGACGCCGTGAATTCATGAAAAAATCACCCGAAATTCTTGCCTATAAGGGCGAACTCATTGGGCGCATTGAATATTTCTTAAACGGCAAGCTTGCCATTGTACACATTCCCTGGGAAGACATTCAGCAATACAGTGATCAGTACAACCCGAGTGTTTTGGTCCTCGACGAAATGCGTCTCGTAGAAGGCGTTGAACTTGGCGTTGCCATTAAAACCTACCCCGACGGCAAGCTAACCGGAAAGTTGCGAAGCAATCTACCAATCGCCGAAGAAGTTGCCGGCTACTTTGGTGGCGGTGGCCACAAATATGCCGCCGGTTTTCGTGTTTACGAAGAATACGATAAAATCATAAAAGAACTCATTGAGGCAACCGAAAAGGCAATAAAACACTATGACGCGTAAACACCTTCACTCCTGTTGTTAATACGACTAGTACGTTTGTATTTACTTTTTATAACCCACAGGAGAATCTATGTCACTAACCGTCTACAACACCCTCACCAGAAAACTCGACGAGTTTACGCCAATGCACGACAATAAAGTGACATTGTATACCTGTGGCCCCACGGTTTATAACCACTTGCAAGTTGGCAACTGGGCTGCCTATATTTATTGGGATACGCTAGTCCGCACGCTCATAGCGAATGAATACACCGTAGAACGCGTTATGAATATTACCGACGTTGGTCACTTAGTAAGTGACGCCGACGAAGGTGAGGACAAGCTCGAAAAGGGTGCCAAGCGCGAAGGAAAAACTGCCTGGGAGATTGCTGAATTCTACGCTGAAGATTTTATGGCTGGCATGGAAAAACTCGGCCTTATTATGCCCGAACACATCGTACGGGCAACCGATTTTATTCCCGAGCAGCTGGAACTTATACGAACCCTCAAACAAAAAGGCTATACCTACCAAATCGACGACGGTATTTATTTTGACACCAGCAAATTTCCTACCTACGCCGATTTTGCCGAACTCGACCTTGAGGGTCAAAAAGCCGGTGCTCGCGTAGCCTACAACACCGAAAAGCGAAACCCAAGCGACTTTGCCCTCTGGAAATTCACACCTGCTGGCGAAAAGCGCGATATGGAATGGGAAACACCCGCCGACCTTCTCGACAATGACGCCGAAGGTTCAAGCGACCTTCCTGCGTCCGACCTGCCCCCGTTGGAGCGTAGCGAACAACACCGGGAGGACAAAGGAACGGTCGCGCAGAACTCGCAAAGAGGAAACCAACCAAAAATGGGTTTCCCCGGGTGGCACCTGGAATGCTCAGCTATGGCTATGAGTATTTTAGGTTCAACTATCGATATTCATACCGGTGGAATCGACCATATTCCCGTACACCATACCAATGAAATCGCCCAAAGCGAGTCAGCCAGCGGGCGAGTCTTTGCTCACTACTGGCTGCATAATAACCATATTAAGGTCAACGGCACAAAAATTAGCAAAAGCCTTGGTAATGGCTACACGCTCCAAGACCTTGCTAAAAAAGGATACAACCCCCTCGACTACCGCATGTTTGTATTGCAGGGCCAGTACCAAAACGAAGGCAACTTTACCTTTGAAAACCTCACGGGGGCTAAAAATCGCCGAGCGCACTGGCGTAATGTAGCAGCGCTTCGCCACCAGGTACACCCAACCATTGAACAAGACGAGGCAACTGTTCCGTCGCTCGCCGCGATTGGGCTCATAAAAGACGCGCTCAACGATAACCTCAACACACCCGAGGCACTGCGCATTATTGACGAAACTTTTTCAGACCTTGAAACACATAAACTCAGCCACATCGACCACGATTCACTCGTAGAGGTACTCGAGGCGATTGACGAACTCCTTGGGCTTCAGCTTATTAAAACGACGCCGGACATCTCGGAAGAAGCTAAAAGGCTCATTATTGAGCGAGAACGTGCTCGTGAAGATAAAAACTGGCAGCGTTCAGACGAACTCCGCGATCAACTGGCGGCTCAAGGCATTACCGTGCGCGACACTGCCGACAGCACCATTTGGGAATACGCTTAGGTTTACTATTTTTATCTAACATACCTACCACGATATTGATTTATTATCGCACTTATGTTATAATAGTGCTACTCAAACGTTGTGCGAGTCTGGAACGGCAGATCCGTATCGTACCCAGGGAGGAGTGGCAATGCCGCTCATCGATGTCATGACTAAGCGAGGCTTCCGCCTTCAGGTGTCTGGCAGCGGCCCTATGACCGCAACCGGACCCTTCTTGCGGCGGACTCTCGGCCCTCAACTGCCCAAGCTGTTCGCAAGTAACAGCGCCGCGTTCGGTATGGGCGACACGCCAGAAAGTGGCGTGCAGGTCACCTTCCGCGAGTTCAGTCCGGACGACATCAACACGCCGGATCTGTGGGTGAAGGTGCAGCTCAGCGAAGAGCCGCCGGAGGCAGCAGAGCAAGCGCGTATCCGCGGGGCCATCTTCGACGCCCTTGTGGGCCTGATGCACGGTCACAACCTCCGTGCACCCGACAACTTCGTCTTGGACGTGCTGTGGGGGCCCACCAGTGGCTGCGGCAGCGTCAACGGAGTGTTCATCGAGTGGTGAACGCTCCACCCAGGTACACCAACACCCTCATGAGAGGAGAAGCCCCCGACCGGGAGCCCCTCGAGTGAGGGTGCTTCCATTTGTGCTATCATAAATATACCGTTCGTACGTCGAAGGGAACATGTGATGTCCAGGAGGAAGCGAACTGTTCGAGCTCACGAACCACATCGTGACAAGTACGCGCATCTCGCCCCGCAAGCACAGCGACGTGGAGAGCAGGCGTCACAGGATCGTCAGCAGACCGCCTCCACCACTCCACCCGTCAAGGACAAGGACGCATCTGCATGATCTCACGAAGGGAGGTACGAACGTGTCCCGCTCGGCCATACGGCCAGGCGGGACATCGTTCATTTTTAGCTTATTTTATTCTGTTTCGCCACGCAGCTTGTTTACAAGCTTGTTGAGCGGTCGCTCACTTTTAACCCGGTTTTCGCGGGCACGTTCTAGGTAATCGTCTAACAGTACCTTAATACAGCCGGCAATTGGAATCGAAATAATACCCCCAGCAAGACCAAAGACGTACAAACCAATCGTTACCGAAGCAAGCACCGTTAACGCCGAAAGCTCGAGCTTTCGCGACTGAATTGTTGGGGCAATAAAGTTGTTTTCTATTTGCTGATACACAATAAAGTAAATAGCGAATACAATACCCGCACTCACATTATTAAATGTAAGCAGCAGCGCAACAATAATGCCGCCCAAGGTGGCACCAAACATAGGAATCAGCGACAACGTAAAGGCGATTGCAACGGTAGGTAATGCTAAATTGCCTGGTACACCCGGTACAATCAAACTCAGTACAAACACCACTACACCCGCAAGTGTGGCACCAATGCCCGAAATCGTCAGCTGTCCAATAACATAGCCGGTCACAACATTGTACATGCGGTGTACCAACCGACGGTGGCGTTCCATGCGGTCTTCGTTATTGTAAATGCCCCATAAACGTTCGAGCCACATAGGGCCTTCAACAAGCATAAGGAACGAGAGAACAAGCACTAAAAGGGTAGAGATGAGCGTTGAAGCCACCGAGCCCAGCCCCAGCACAACGTTCATGCCAGCATCTGACGCCCAAGCCGAAGCACTGTTTTTGAGCGAGCTCACAACGTTATCTACCTGCGACTGCAAACCATAGCGCTCTACAAAGCCACTCGCACCATGCCACTGAGTGGTGACGCTATCAATAAGCGCTGGCACCGATTGGCTAAACTTAACGGTTTGCTGCACAAATGGCGGCACAATAAGAAAAGCGAATACACCAAGAATCAGCACCACTAAAATATAGGCAATCGCTGTACCGCCCACGCGGCTCTTACCAGGCAAATGCCGAGCCAGGTAGGTGACCGGTGCATTCAGTGCCATTGCCAAGAAAAAGGCAATACCAAGTAGTATGAGGGCTGTACGTGCGCTATAGATAGCCAGGATTGCAAATGCGAACCCAATCACTACCAACCAAAATCGCACGAACGTTTTTGTATCTATCTCGATTCGTGTTCTCATAATGAGGTTATTATAGCACCTCCCGCGCTATTCCTTTGCACACTCGCCTAAAACTGTTTGCTATACTAATAGTATTAACAGGGGGAATACGTATGGAGCCACTTAAAATCGCCGTACTAGCCGGCACGACACGTCAGCAGCGGCGTTCAATCAAGGCAGCGCACTATGTTGCCGAAATGGGGAAACAGCAAGAAAACGTTGAGATTATTTTTGTTGACCCAGTTGATTTTACCTTTGCCGGCGACGGAAACGACCCCGAAGGTAAAGACCCTCGCTACACTCAAATAACGAAAGATGCCGACGCGTTTTTTGTGGTGACGCCCGAATACAACCATAGCTTTCCCGGAAGCCTTAAGCGCATGTTAGACAGCGAGCTCAAAAACTATAACCACAAACCAGTCGCTTTTGCGGGCGTAAGTGATGGCAACTGGGGCGGAACGCGCGCTATTGAATCACTCGTTCCGGCTATTCGCGAAACGGGGCTCGTGGTAATGAGCTGGGATGTTTATTTTCCGTACGTGCAAAATATTTTTGACGAAAATGGTGTTATTCAACCAGAATTTAAGGAACGCTACGAAACCTCGCTTGGCAAGCTCTACACCGAACTCATATGGTTTGCCCGCATTCTTAAGACGGCTCGCAAAGAAAAAGGAGAAGGTTAATGGCTACGTTTTCGTTTGATGTTGTTTCGGAATACGACAAAGCCGAGATGAACAACGTGTTTGCCGGTGCCGAGCGCGAAATTGCAACGCGTTACGACTTTAAAGGAACACCTGCTGGCATTGAATGGCTCGGCGACAAAACTGGCATAAAAATTATTGGTGCCAACCAGTGGCAGTGCGACGCCGTGCTTGATATTATTCGCAAAAAACTCGCCTCTCGCGAGCAAAGCGCGAAGGTACTTGATCTTTCCAAGACCCCCGTTGAAAGCAACTTAAAAACCACTTGGGAAATTCCATTTAAACACGGCCTTTCACAAGATAACGCCAAAGCAATTACCAAACTTCTTCGCGAACAAGCACCAAAAGTAAAAGCACAGATTCAGGGCGACGCCGTGCGCGTAACAAGTAGTAGCAAAGATGAACTCCAAAACGTTATTACGCTTTTAAGAGCAACTGACTTTGACCTGCCACTCCAGTTTATTAACTACCGTTAGCATGTTACTATAAAGCCATATGAAAAACGACCACGTACTTGTTCATGTTGACCATTTTCGAATGGACTTTGATAAAACCACTGTTATTCGCGACCTTTCTTTTGACGTAAAGCGCGGTGAGACCTTTGGCTTTCTGGGCAGTAACGGTTCGGGTAAAACAACCACTATTCGCGCACTACTTGGCATTTACCAACCAACTGGCGGTGATTTATTTGTTGGCGGAAAGCCATATGAAGTTGACGGCCCGATTCGGCTTGGCTACCTGCCCGAAGAGCGTGGTCTCTACAAAAAAGAAACCGTGCTTGATACGATGGTTTATTTTGGACGCCTTAAAGGCATGACGAGCAGCGAGGCACGGCAATGGTCGCTGGATTACCTCAAACGCGTCGAACTCGCCGACAAACCAACCACTCGGCTCGACAAACTATCGGGTGGTCAGCAGCAAAAAGTACAGCTAGGCATTGCGGTCATGAACAACCCTGACTTGCTTATTCTTGACGAGCCAACAAAAGGGCTTGACCCGGTTAACCGGCGCCTGTTAATGGATATTGTTGAAGAGCACCAAGAAAAAGGTGCGACCGTTATTTTTGTCACTCACCAAATGGAAGAAGTTGAACGCCTCTGTGACCGTGTACTACTATTGAAGGATGGCGTCAGCCGATTATACGGAACAATCAACGAGGTAAAGGATGCCTACGGCGGTCAGGTCATTGAGATCGTATCACCGCACCCCGTTCCAGCAAACATTAAGCTATACAACATCCGCCACAAAGAGGGAAAGGTAACGCAGCTTGAACCTAAAGCTGACATGCTTGCCATTCAACGGTCGCTGTTGGCTGCGGGCGTTGCCTATGAAAAGTTTGAGCTTAAACGCCCTTCGCTTGACGATATTTTTGTTGATATTTACGGTAGCCGCGCAAAGAAAGAGGAGGCATAGCCATGCACAACCTTGGAACCGTTGTACGATTTGAAATCATCCGCACCCTTAAAAAACGTAGTTTTTGGATTGCCGCCTTTGCTGTTCCGGTTATCGTTGGCGCTATTGGTGCCGTGGTGTACTTTTCAAATAAAACATCTGAATCGCAGACCGAAAGCCTCGCAAACGAACAATACTCGCTTGGCATTGCCGACGAAAGTCATTTTATTACGCCAGCGCTCAAAAAAGCCGTTAACGCCGAAACAGTGACCTCAAAGACAGCAGGCATTGACGCCGTAAAGAGCGGCAAACTCGATGCATTCTTTTACTACCCAGCCGACCTCAATACGCAAACAGTCGAAGTATATGGTAAAGAGGTTGGAATCTTTAAAGACAGCCGCTATCAAACACTCGCCAACCAGCTCCTTACCCAGTCGGCTTCGGCAAAAACCGATCCGGCCATGCGCACCGTACTGCAAAACCGCGTTCAATATAATTCAACCACTTACAATAACGGCGAGATTGACAAAGGGTTCCTTAAATTAATTGCGCCAGCGACGTTTTTGGTACTGTTTTACTTTATGATCGCCACCTTTGGTAACCAAATTCTCACAAGTGTTACCGAAGAAAAAGAAAACCGCGTTATTGAAATGATCCTCGCTACCATTAAGCCAACGACCCTCCTCGTAGGCAAGTTGCTTTCGCTTATTGTTCTGGCAGTTATTCAAATGGTTGTCATTTTGGTGCCAATTGTTGCCGGATATTTTATGTTCAAGAGCCAACTCTCGCTACCAAACCTTGATCTTTCCAGTATTCCACTTGACCCACTTGCTATTACGCTTGGCGCAACAATTTTTATTGTCAGCTACCTCATGTACACCGGTATTCTTATGACACTCGGCGCCGCTATGCCGACCGCCAAAGAGGCAGGCGGTTTCTTTGGTGCCATTATGGCACTCACGTTTGGGCCGCTCTATGCAGCGCCACTGTTTATTTCGTCACCCGACTCGCCATTTGTACAGGCCTTGAGTTATTTTCCGCTTACAGCGCCTATTCCACTCCTCCTACGAAATGCCGTTGGTAACCTGCAGCTCATACCAGCACTTATTGCTATTGCGCTACTTCTGGCAACAACGGTCTTTACGATAAGTATTGGCGTCCGAATATTTAGGTTTGGTGCACTTGAATACAGCCGTAAGTTAAGCGCCAAAGAAGTTTTGCGGCGTAAATCATAAAACACTACAATA
>DATCYU010000011.1:0-4983 GCA_036526295.1 Saccharimonadales bacterium (SeqCode)
CCACACCAGCCTTCTGATAAACTATGGCCTACTCCATTGAATGCCTCTGACCCTCAGTTGCCGAGCCTTCTTACTGAAAAAGAGGTGTCTATTCCCTACAAATCCGAGACACCACTACGGCTCAATGTAGGCGACAGCGCACATTTTATTACGCATTACGATACGGCGCTTTTTGCCCGAAGGGTTGAAGAGCTAAAAAGCAACACGCTCACACCACTTGACCGCGTTCAGTTGCTGCATGAACAAACGCTTCTAGCAAGAGGTGGTATTGTTCCCACGGCCATTCTTATTCCACTCCTTGACGCTTACAAAAATGAAGATACCGAACCGGTGTGGGATATGATTAGCCTTGCTATTAACGAGCTAAAGAAATTTATTGAAGCTGATGCCGAAGCCGAGCAAAAGCTTCGTGCCCTTGCGGGCAACCTTGCGCGCGCCCAATATGAGCGCCTCGGCTGGGAGCCACAGCCAAACGAAACCGAAAGCCAAGCTAAGCTACGTACCACCATCATCTCGCTGATGGTATACGGCGAAGACGCGACCGTACTCGAAACCGCTAAACAAACTTACGACACTCACAAACTCGAAGACCTCAACCCCGAGCTACGTCCACTTATTATTGGGGCGGTCGTACGACACTACCCAAGCGAGCAGCTTATCACTAACCTTATCGAGGCCTATGCGTCCACTTCGTCGTCAGATCTTCAACAAGACATTGCCAGCGGCCTTACCTCCACAAAAGACCCGGCAGTCATTACACGGCTGCTTAGCCTCATTACCGATGCCAAAACAGTTCGGCCTCAAGACGCTACCCACTGGTTTGTATGGCTGATTCGTAATCGTAATGGCCGCGCGCTTACCTGGAAATGGCTTCGCGATAACTGGGGCTGGATAGAAACAACCTTCGGAAGCGACAAAAGTTATGATGATTTTCCACGTTATGCCGCTACCGCGTTAGTTACCGACGAACAATTACAAGAATACAAGTCATTCTTTACGCCACTTCAAAAAGAGCCCGCCCTCACCCGTGTAATTAGTATTGGCATAAGTGAGATCGAAGGCCGAATCGAGCTGATCAAACGCGATAGTCCGGCAGTTCTTCAGGCTTTACGCAACCTCTAAATACGTCACAAGCCGCAGTGGTTCACCTGTAACAGATGCTGCTGCAAGCCGTGGTTGTAAAGAAACCCCATACCGAGCCATAAATAGTTCGGCTGCAAAGGTCATTTGCTTTTGTTTTTGCGGCGTAATTGCCGCAAGGCCGTCACCATGCGCAGCGTTTTGGCGATATTTCACTTCGGTAAAATAAATCATGCTGCCGCGTTGCGATACAATATCGATCTCGCAGTATTTGGTGCGCCAATTACGTGCAAGAATTTTATGCCCCTGACCTTCTAAATACCCTGCCACCAACGCCTCGGCTTCATCGCCACGCTGCTTTGTCGTTACCGTGTCTGAAGTAGTACGATACTGTTTAAGTGGTTCATACGAAAGCCGGTGCACGGGCGATGCCCCGAGTGTCTGTATTGCTTCTCTATGTGCGGCCGTTCCATAGCCTACATGGCCAGCAAATTTATAACCCGGAAAAACCGTGTCGAGGTGTTTCATGTAGTGATCGCGCGCCACCTTTGCAACAATCGACGCCGCCGAAACGCTCGGTACAAGTAAATCGGCCTTTTTCATAAGGGTAACACGCGGATCTTCAAGAAGGCGCATAACGCCATCAATAATAACCTCGTGGTATTCGGTATGAATATGCGCTACTGCTCGGCGGGCTGCGAGCTTAAGCGCTGCACTTAGCCCAATCGTATCAATTGTTTTTGCACTGACCCATCCAATACCCACTGCCAGGGCTTTTTGGCGAATCTCTCGATCAAGTTGTTCGCGCTGTTTTTTAGTAAGTTTTTTGCTATCTGTTAAGCCCCTGATCTCGGCGCCACCAAGCACCACCGCGCCAACCGCCATTGGCCCAGCCCAGGCGCCGCGCCCAACTTCGTCAATCCCCAAAATCATATCATTAGTATACCTGATTGCGCTCGTAGCCCTAGCGGGCAACAAAATACCCCACTTTGTAGCGGGGTATTTTTAAGATTCAAGCGAGATCTATTCTTCGGTTTTGTCTTCTTTAGACTCTTTTGGAGCTTCGGCGATTTTGTTGGTTGCTTCGCGGTCGAATGCCTTAGCAACCAAACGCGCGCTTTTACCGCTACGGTTACGAAGGAATGAAAGGTAGTTACGGCGAACCTTTGAACGGCGAACAACCTCTACCTTGTCAACGAGCGGGCTGTGAAGCAAAAAGCTTTTTTCAACACCAACACCGCTTGCAATTTTGCGAACGGTAATACGTGAGGTGTGCGACAGCTTGTTGTCGGTACGAATAACCATACCCTCGAACATCTGGATACGCTCTTTACCACCTTCTTTAATTTTTTGGTAAACACGAACCGTGTCACCGCTGCGAACATCAACAACAGCTGCTTTTTTCTGCTGTTCGTTCACTTTTTGAATCAATGCAAAACTCATTATTCTCTCGCTTTACTGTTTATAGATACAATCAGCTATTTACTATAGCAGATAATGCTTGATTTTGAAAGGGTTTTTGTAATTTGCAGCTGTGACAAGCACCACACTACAATTCACAACAACCTGCGCGCCTAATGGCCATTATAATAATTATATGGATTATAATGCACAAGCACTCGAATTGCATAAAAAATATAGCGGAAAAATCGCCACCACCCTGCGCGATACCGGCGTTCTCGATAAAGAAAAGCTCAGCTGCTACTACACGCCGGGCGTTGCAGCGGTTAGTAAGGCGATCGCCGAAGACCCTTCTCTTCTCCCCACATATACCTGGACAAACAACCTCGTAGCCGTTATTTCTGACGGCTCAGCCGTTCTTGGGCTGGGCAACATTGGCCCTAAAGGTTCAATGCCGGTTATGGAGGGTAAGGCACTTCTTTTCAAACATTTCGCCAATATCGACAGTGTCCCTATTACACTTGATGTTCACACGCCCGACGAAATCGTTGCAACCGTTGCCGCAATTTCATCAAGTTTTGGAGCAATCAACCTTGAGGATATCGCTGCACCACAGTGTTTTGAGGTAGAAGAGCGCCTTAAGGACATGCTGGACATACCCGTATTTCACGACGACCAGCACGGTACGGCCGTAGTGGTTCTTGCGGGCATCATAAACGCCATGAAAGTTACCGGTAAAAAACTTGCCGATTGTAAAATTGTTGTCGTTGGTGCGGGCGCTGCCGGTACGGCCATTACTAAGTTGCTCCATCTATACGCAAAGCCACAAATTGTCGCCGTAGATAGCAAAGGTATTGTAGGGGGTTCCCGCCAAGATCTCAACGAGGCAAAAAAGATGCTCCTTGAATTTGTCGATACTACCGCTGAGGGTTCTCTTGCTGATGCGCTTAAAGATGCCGACATTTTTATTGGCGTCAGCCAGCCAGGACTCCTTACCCCAGAACTTATTGCCACCATGGCGCCTCAGCCAATTGTATTTGCCCTCGCTAACCCGACCCCCGAAATTATGCCAGACGCAGCCATAAAAGCCGGCGTTGCTGTTATTGCCACTGGCCGAAGTGACTTTCCTAACCAAGTAAATAACGCTATTGCGTTTCCGGGTATTTTCAGAGGCGCGCTTGACAACAAGGTAACAAAAATTACCGATCAACATAAAATTGCCGCCGCCGAAACAATTGCCGCACTCGTAGAGAACCCTGACGCCGAGCATGTTATTCCGTCAGTTTTTGACGAGCGGATTGTACCCGCCGTTGCGCAGGTTATTCGTTAAGCAATTCCGGGTAGCGGCGCTGCCTCAAAAGGCTGCGACTCTTCTATTATTACTTCTTCTACCCCGTTAGCCTCGTAAGCGTCCAAAACCAGCCCGGGATTCTTCACAAAAAACTCATGTGCGCCCAAAAGTGTTACAATACGTACGCCAAACTGGCGTGCACGTTCAATGTTAGCCGGTAGCGGCCTAAAAAGACGATCGTTTTGCATAAATACGAGGCCAGTATCAATTCCCGCTTCCCGGGCAGCAATACCGACACGTAATGCATCGTGTGCCGCTATCTCTCCCAGCCAGCGCATATTACCATGTAAATGCACGAGGAGCTCCGCCGCACCGTCCCGCATGCAACCATCAATCTCATCTCGCTCGCTCCCAACTCGCGGTAACGAACGGGCTGCAAGTTCCGAGATACTCGCAAGAGCCCGTGCCGCAAGAACCGGTGCCCATACAGGAACTGGTGGAGCAACCGCGGTAATCGACTGCGGGTCAGTGTCACGAATAGCCATCATACCGGCGGAATGTGTTAGAACCTGGGCCCCACGTGTTAGTCTTTCCAGTCGAGTACGATCGGTCATGGCTTCGCGAAACGAAATAGCCTCAACATCTTCATTGTAGCGAGCAGCCAAAGCTGCAGCCACTTTTTCTACCTGTGACCGTCCACTGGCAAAACCGCCGACCAGGACTTTATGTGCCATAGTAGGTTTATTATACTCTCGCAACGTTATTTAGTGCTAAAACTAACCTTCAGCTTGAGCCAGTACCTCTAGTGGGTAGAGGACAAATTCATCATGGTGGCCAAGAACGTTTTCGTATACTTTCACCCCATACTCTTTGGCAAGCTCAATATGTGGATGATTTGCTGCGTCTGGAAATAATCGGTCGTTTTCCATAAATACCAGGGTTACTTGAGCACCGGCATTTTTTAGCTCTACAGCCATTGTTGCCGCGTTGAATATACTTAAGCTCCGCAACGTCCAACTATTGCGATGTGGCCGTAAAAGATGCTCACCCAAAGCACCGGCGTGATATCGAATAACCTTTCTTAAACGATCTGGCGACTCGCTCACACTCCCCATAAGAGCTATCGTTTTAGGAAAAGACCGCATAACAAGTAGCGACGGCAACGTTGGCATTGGCGGTGCAATTGCTATAACACGCTTTGGCGTTGTATC
>DATCYU010000012.1:0-14054 GCA_036526295.1 Saccharimonadales bacterium (SeqCode)
ATTACCTATGGGGTAGAGGAAGCGTGGCAGCTCACGAAACTCGAGCTTGCTGGTCTACTAGATGTTCCGCATTTAATAACGCATATTGAAGCCAAGGGCGAGCTTTTGACGGGTTGGAAACAAGCCGATGGTTCGTTTATAGTACCGCCAGCCCTTACAGCCGACTTTACGCCACTGCGGGTGCAGCAATTAATTTTTCTTGACGACAAAGCCAAGAGTTTTCGTGGCATACCTGAAGGTGTGCGCGGGGTCCATATTGTGGCGCCGGGCGGTAACACGCTGCCAGCACAGCAGGGCGATCTACCGGCTGGGGTTACGAGCGTAACAGGCATACCGGGCGCAATCGAACTATTATTTGGTGCGCATAAATAGAATAGCCACTCAAGCTTATTGACAAAGCATAAACAGTATGCTATATTAAATATGTTATGGCACAAAAAACAAAAAAAGCGAAAATCCAAGCCGAAACTACCGCTGAAAACGTCATGCCTGCTTCGCAGATGTCACAAGACCTTAAAACAGCCTTGTTGATTGTGTCGGTTGTTGCAAACTTGTTTATTTTTACCACCTGGGTGGCATTACAAGTTACGACACAATTTGACGCGCAAATTTATACCTTTTTGTTTACTCGCTAAATAGGGCAGTAGTAGCTAAAAATACCACAATCAACACAATTGTGGTATTTTTTGTACCCCAAGAAAAGTGGGCGGTTATCCACAAAAGTGTGGATAATTGGGCGGGTAGTGAATACCAACGTGGAAAAATGGGGGTTGTCGTGGGTAATGGTGGGTATTATAGTAGGGTCAGTGGAAAGAAGTGGGTAACCCACTAAAATAAAAAGCCACTAACGTTAAAAATCAATCGAACGCCTGAACCCAAGGCAGAAGATACGGCACCACAAGTGGATTACTTTGAACGAAAGCTTGATGACAAGCGTCGGTTAACAATACCGACGGAGCTTCGTAACGAGTTTGCCAGTGGAGTCGTTCTGACGCGTGGTTTTGGTACGTACCTCCACCTATACCCAAAAACGGTATGGGATCGAGAGGTAGAACCAGCGTTGCAGGGAAGCATTCTTGATGAAAGAATTGCCGACCTTAACGTAAAGTTTCGCCGTGGTAAAACCGCAGCCGACCTCGACCAAAAGCAGGGTAGGGTAACACTTGAGCAGCATTTGCTTGAGTATGCCGGAATCGACCGAGAGCTGATTGCCATTCGGGCGGGGGCATACTGGCGGCTGATGGCACCAGGCCAAGACGAATAGATTGATTTACGCGCATAGGCACCTTAACAAATAACAGTAGGTAAAAAGAATACCTCGAGAACACCTACCTGGTAGTATGGGCAGTGGGGAACACGGAACCACGTTAAAAGCAACCGACGCACCTTCCTCCAAACAAAACACCTCCCAAAAAAACTCCACCTCACACACATAAGTCTCTCAAACTGAACGTTTATGAGTTATACGTAACCCCTCGTTCAGACACTTATTACAAAAACAAACACACCCATAAAACAAACATAGCTCTGCTACCAGATAGGTGATCTCGAGTGATGATCCCATTTCTTGAACACTAAGATATAATGGGGTTATCAATGAGTATTAAAGAACATCCACCACAATCAGAGAACTCTTTTGAGGGGGCTCCGATACATGTTCCGGTTTTACTGGATGCATGCCTTGACACGTTACAACCAAATTTAGGCGAGAATTATCTTGACCTGACGGCTGGTTACGGTGGTCATGCGCGGGCATTCTTAGCTAAAACCAAAAACTATACCGAATCTGTTTTGGTCGACCGCGACGACTATGCAATTAGTCGCCTGCAAGAGTTTGCCCAAGACGGTGTACGGTTGCTGCATTCAGATTTCGCCACTGCTTCACGCAGATTGGCAGAAGAGGGGAAGCGGTTTAGTATCATTCTGGTTGATTTGGGGGTGTCGTCACCGCAGCTCGATCAGAGCGAACGAGGTTTTTCTTTTACAAAGAATGGTCCGCTTGATATGCGCATGGATCGTACGCAATCGGTATCGGCCGAAACATTGGTCAATACAGCCGGGCGCGACGAACTTGTGCGGATAATAACGGATTATGGTGAAGAACCGGTTGGGTTTGCCAGAAGAATCGCTGAGGCGATTGTAGCGCACCGACCACTTCATACTACCGAAGAACTCGCCGAACTGATCAAAACGCAGTATCGTGGCAAGTGGAAAAAGATCCACCCAGCTACGCGAACCTTTCAAGCGCTCCGCATTGCGGTCAACGAAGAACTCGGGCAAATTGAAACAATGCTTCCGCTGCTACCTAAATTACTCAAAAAAGGTGGTAGGGTAGGGATCATCAGCTTTCATAGCCTTGAAGATCGGTTAGTTAAACGGTACTTTGCCGAACAGGCACAGGCCGGGTACGAGGCCGAATTGGAAATCGTTACCAAAAAACCACTCGCCGGAGACACCTACGACGTTCACAACCCGCGATCACGTAGTGCAAAATTACGTGTCGCTGTGAAAAAATAAAACAAAAAGAAGGGGGCATAACACCAAATGCCAATCCACATTCCAGTACAAAACGCATCGGTAGAAACCAAAGTTACCGTACGTTTTAAATAATTCCATTTACGGTGTGCCGGGCCTTTCGGGGTTCCGGCACGCTGTCCAAGACAAAAATCAAAATAAACAAAGATCAATTAAAAATGTCATACGCACGAAGCACACAATTTAATTCACGGCGCTCAGGCAGCTGGGGCCGTAACCAAAACACAACTCGTTTTGCTTCGCCAGTCAAGCTTGGCCCTGTGACTCATACAGTGCTTGTTGCCCTTATGATTACGGTGCTCGGTTTGATATACTTGACCCAGGCTACTCGTGCCACAAGCTATGACTACGAAGCTCAAAAGATAGACAGCAAAATTGCCGATCTTAACAACCAAAAGACCGATTTGCAGGTAGAGAACGCACGACTTACTGCGCTTAGCAACGTTCAAAACTCGAGCGTCGCACGTAACATGACGGCGCCTGCTCAGACCGATTACGTTAAAGAATAGGGACTATGCAGCTTGATTTCAAAAAAGGCAGCCGCGCGCACATCCTTGCCATTTTGACACTTGTCATTATGGCTATTTTTGTCGTGCGGTTGTTTTATTTGCAAATCATTCAGCACGATTACTACATTGCTCAGGCAAATAGGGAACAGCTAAAACAACTGGTTATTCCGGCAAAGCGAGGTGAAATTTACGCTATGGATGACGGCTCGCCGGTGCCATTAGTGCTTAATCAAATGGTGTATACCGTGTTTGCCGATCCAAAAAATGTTGATAAACCGCAGCAAATGGTTGATATGATTCAGCGTATCGCAGGCGGCAATGCGCGATCAGGGCTTTCTGGCTTACTTTCAAATAAAGAGTCACGCTATGCAATTTTAGCGACAAATGTTACACGGCAACAGGCTGAAATGATGAAAAAAGAAAACCTCAAGGGGCTTGGTTTTCAACAGGAAAGCGAGCGAGTGTATCCTGAAGGTCAGCTTGCTTCGCAGGTGCTTGGTTTTGTGAACGCCGAGGGCAAAGGGCAGTACGGTATTGAAGGCGCTATGAACGACCGACTAATCGGCAAAGATGGCCTATTGCAATCGGTGACCGATATTAGTAACGTACCGCTCACCATCGGTAATAAGAACATTAATATTCCGCCCAAAAATGGTAGCAATGTGGTCCTGACGGTGGATAGAAATGTGCAAGCCTATGCCGAACAGGCGCTGAACAGGGGTCTTCAAGATATAAAATCACGCCTGCATACAAATGAAACGCCAAAGGGAAGCGTGCTCGTAATGGACCCGCAAACTGGCAAAATACTGGCGATGGCGAACCTTCCTACCTATGACCCAAGCCAGTATAGCAAGGTAACCGACGCATCGGTGTTTAATAACGCCACCATTAGCGAGCCATACGAACCAGGCTCAGACATTAAAACAATCACCATGACGACTGGTGTTGATAAAGGTGTGGTGGGGCCGGAATCTACCTACGACAACACCGACTTTATTCAGGTTGATGATGCCACTATTACAAACGCCACTAAAGGGCAAACTGGTACTATTACACTGCAGCACGCACTCAACTATTCGCTTAATACCGGTTTTGTTACAGTAGCCGAGCGGCTAGGTGACGGAAGTCATATTACGCTTGATGCACGCAATACGATGTATTCGTATTTTCACGACAAGCTTCGCCTGGGGCAACTGACCGGTATTCCGCTTGCTAATGAACAAAAGGGGACGATCTACCCACCAAGCGACGTCCAGGGAAACGCGGTGCGATATTCAAATATGGCGTTTGGGCAGGGGCTTGATGTAACGATGCTCCAGGTGGGGGCAGCGTTTAGTACCGTTATTAACGGCGGAACATACCACACGCCTTCTATTGTGGCGGGAACTATGAACGATGAAGGCGATCAATTTACGCCGGCCGCGCAGCAGGTGGGCACACCCAATGTCATTAAGCCAAGTACGTCGGCTACAATGCGTCAAATGATTCATGATGCGCGGAGTGCATTTTACTCGGGCAAAGACAGGCCAGGCTATTTTATTGGTGGTAAAACTGGTACGTCGCAGACGATTGAGAACGGCCACTACGTTGATAATCAAACGGTGGGTACCTACCTTGGGTTTGGCGGTGATTCCAACGCAAGCGATGGGCCAAAGTATGTCATAATGGTACAGGTATCAGGCAAAAATATGAACCTTGCGGGCAATACCGATGCTATGCCAGTCTTTACCGACATATCAAACTGGTTGCTTAGCTATATGAAATTGGGACCGAAAGGATAAATATGGATCAGCATCTTCAATTAACGCACAACCTAACCGATACGTTTCTTTTGAGTGTGGGCGCGTTTCTTTTGGCGATGTTTTTAACACCGGTGTACACCTTTGTAGCGTACCGCTATAAGTTTTGGAAAAAGCAGCGTAGCGTCAGCACCACAGGCGAGAAGCTTGAGGTATTTACCAAGCTGCACGCCAATAAATTTAAGCGCAATATTCCTACGATGGCCGGGGTGATTGGTCTTATTGCCATTACAGTTGTGACGTTTTTGTTTAACCTTGATCGGGCGCAGACCTGGCTGCCGCTCGCCGCACTGGTTGGCGGTGGTGCCGTGGGGCTTTTAGACGACGTTATAAATATTCGAGGGCAGGGGACGGGTGTGGCTGGAATGCGCTCGAGCCTCAAGTTTGTCATGATTACTGCGGTTGCACTTGCACTTGGTTGGTTCTTTTTTGTAAAACTCGGCTATAACAGCGTGCATTTACCATACCTTGGCGATATTGTGTTGGGCTGGTGGATTGTGCCACTGTTTGTACTGGCAGTGGTGGCAACGAGTAACGCGGTTAATATTAGCGACGGCCTTGATGGCCTTGCGGGTGGACTTTTAGCGCTCAGCTTTGCCTCGTTCGGGCTTATTGCACTTTTGCAAGGGCACTTACTGCTTTCGGGCTTTTGTTTTACTGTTGTGGGAGCGCTACTGAGCTATCTGTGGTTTAACATTTATCCCGCACGGTTCTTTATGGGTGACGTAGGAAGCTTTGCGTTTGGTACATCGCTCGGTGTGGTGGCAATGCTTACAAACACACTATTCTTGCTGCCAATTATTGGGATAGTATTTGTTATAGAGGCAGGATCGAGTCTTGTACAAATTATCAGTAAGCGCGTGTTTCACCGTAAAATATTTCTTTCGGCGCCAATTCATCATCACCTTGAAGCAAAAGGCTGGCCAGAAACTAAGGTTACCATGCGTTTTTGGGTGATTGGATGTGTGGCCAGTTTTATGGGTGTGCTCCTTGCGCTCACCGGGGGTCACATTTAGGGTATGCAGCAGGTAGTTCAACAGCTGCGAACAAGAGTGGGCGATACGGTTCAAGCTGTTGTTCGCCGGCATCGTCCCGACTATCAAATAGCGCTCTACATGGGACTGCTTATGATGCTGGGGCTGATTATTATGTATGCAATTGGCCCACAGCGGGCAAATGTGTTGAATAATGCCTATGGAACTGATTTTTATACCGATACCTATTTTTTTGTTAAACAAACGGTAAGCACATTACTGGCTCTAGCGAGTTTTATTTGTATGGCTATGTTGCCCTATACGTGGGTAAGACAACACGCTGGTAAAATCGTGGTAGTTGGTCTTATTTCGTGCGTTATTCTGTTTTTGGCAGGCAACGTTTTACATCTTGGCGTTGCCCAGTGTAGTTTGGGTGCCTGCCGATGGTTTGAGCTTGGAGCATTCGGAAGTTTGCAGCCGGCGGAGCTATTAAAGTTTGGTTTGCTAGTGTTTACGGCTGGCTTTTTGGGCATGCGCGTAAAGCAAGGTATTGTAAACGACCTCCATAAAACACTCATTCCGCTGGGAGTACTACTAAGTATTGCGGTGTTTTTTGTGATTGTGGTGCAAAAGGACATGGGCACGGGTATTTCGCTGTTGGCCATTATTGCCGCTATGATGATGGTTGGTGGTGTCAGTAAAAAAGTTGGGCTCATGCTGGTGGGCGTGGCTACTCTACTTGGTATACTGTTAATTCTTAGTGCGCCACACCGGATCGACCGTGTTATGACGTTCTTTGGTGGTGATTCGAGTGCTGCTGGCGACATTACCGATTCTAATTATCATATTATGCACGCCAAAATCGCGATCGGGAGCGGTGGCTTATTAGGGGTAGGAATTGGAAACAGCGTGCAGGCAACGGGCTATTTACCAGAGGCTATTAATGACTCGGTCTTTGCAATTATGGGTGAAACATTTGGCTTTATTGGCCTTACGGTAATTTTGGCACTGTTCACGGCACTGCTGATGTGGCTGCTTAAAATTACCGATCACTTGCCCGATGTTTGGATGAAGCTGGCGGTTGCAGGCGTGTTTGGATGGCTCGCAGCGCATGTTATATTGAATGTAGGTGCCATGGTAGGGGTTATTCCACTCACCGGAATAACATTGCCGCTGCTTAGTTTTGGCGGTACGAGTATGATTTTTATTGCTGGTGCGCTTGGTCTAGCGTTTCAGCTTTCCCGGTATACGGTACATGGTTCGGTAAACAAGGAGAAAGAATATGAAAATCTTGGCAGTCGGCGGGGGTTCGGGCGGTCACGTCACACCAGTGGTGGCGGTGCTTCGCGAGCTGAAGCGTCACGATAAGACGATTGAAATTCGCTTTTGGTGTGACCATAAATTTGCACCCCAGGCGCGTAGTATTGTTCATGACTTTGACGGATCAATAGAGGTAGAAACGATTATTTCGGGTAAGTTTCGCCGGTATCATAATTTACCGTGGTGGCGTCAACTTGGCCGGCCTCTCTCAATTGTTCTGCCAAACATTCGTGATGCATTCTTAATAGGCGTGGGCTTTTTACAAAGTATTGCAAAGCTGCGATCATGGAAGCCTGATGTAATTTTTACAAAAGGTGGATTTGTATGTTTGCCAGTTGGTATGGCGGCAAAAATGCTCAATATACCCTTAGTTATTCATGATTCCGACGCTCACCCTGGCCTTACCAACCGAGTGCTATCAAAGTGGGCGACAACCATTGCTACGGGGGCACCGTTAACGTTTTATTCGTATCCACCCGAAGTATCACACTATGTGGGCATACCGGTAGCAAAAGAGTTTAGGCCATTTGCCGAAGAGGCTCGCCATGAATATAAACAAAAACAAGGTTTTGACCCCAAAAAACCACTGGTTGTGGTAACGGGTGGCGGGCTTGGTGCGCGGCGAATCAACACAGCTATTGCAAAGCGCCTTAACGAGCTGCTCGATAGCACATCGTTGGTGCTTATTAGTGGGACTAACCAGTACGACGAGCTTCGTGCTACCACACCTGAGGACGATCCACGGTTCCAGCTTCATGCTTTTGTTAGCAGTGGTATGGCCGAACTGCTTGGCGCGGCCGACGTTGTGGTGGCGCGTGCAGGGGCGACGACTATTTTGGAGCTAGCTGCACTTGCAAAGCCAACGATCCTTATTCCAAATGGCTTCCTTACGGGTGGACACCAGCTGAAAAACGCCGAGGTATACGCCAAAACTGGGGCGGTTGAAGTTATCGACGAACGTGAACTCGAGGCTAACCCGCAGCTTTTAGTTGATGCATTAACGTCGCTTTTGGCCAATAAAAAACGATTGCACGATATGGGCGAGGCCTTTCATGAATTTGCAAAGCCCGAAGCGGCTCGTGAAATGGCCAAGCTGATCCTTGAAGCGGCAGAATAAGCATAAGTCTGATACAATAACAGTAGTCATGGCTCTATTTTTCCGTAAGAAACAAGCAGATGCTCCGCGCAGACGGCAAGCGGTTTTTCGCGAGGAAGAAAAAGAGTTTGAAGACCGCTATTCATTTAAACGTAACCGGACACTTACCGGTAGTTCCTCGGCGCACATTATGGTGCCGGGCGAAACCAGCGCGCAAATTAAATCACCGCGCGTTCAAGCACATGAACTTGTACGGCAGCGCCGTCATATTGGTGCAACGCTGCTTGTGGTGCTAGCAGCGGCGGGGCTACTATTTTTTTTGGTTACACAGTTTACGGCGGGCGTCGTAGTGCGCGCAACAGACATCTCTCAACAGCTTGATCCTAACTATATGCAGATTATTGAAGATTACCTTGGCTCGCAACCAATTGAACGTTTGAGGTTTGCTATAAATCAACAACAACTAAGTGAATATGTTGCTTCACGCGCACCCGAGATTTCCTCTGTCGCCGTTGACGGTTCGGCCGGGTTTGGTAAAACTACATTTGTGGTAACGCTACGTAAACCCCTCGTAGGATGGACAATCAACGGCCACCAACGTTACGTCGATAGTACCGGAACGGCATTTGTGCGTAATTATTTTGCTTCACCGCAAGTGCAAGTAGTTGATCAAAGCGGCGTACGGGTAGAGGCTGGCCAGGCGATTGCCAGTAACCGGTTTTTGAGTTTTGTGGGCCGTGCGGTTGATCTTACTAAAAAGCAAGGTTTTACGGTTACGCAGGTTATTATTCCTCAGGGTACAACACGGCAAGTTGAACTTACATTGCAGGGTATTACATACCCCATTAAGCTTTCGATCGACCGCGGGGTGGGGGAACAGGTTGAGGATATGGGGCGGGCAGTACGCTGGATGCAAGCGCATAGCCTTGGCCCGCAGTATATCGATGTACGAGTGAGCGGCGAGGCTTTTTACAGATAAGCATCAGAGGAGGCGAAAACTGGTCTTCTTTTCTCTCTTAAAATAGTGTTCTACTTTTGTTCTTTTTGAGGTTTGATATAGAAAAACCGTATTACTACACTGGAATACGAAAAAAGCAAATGATGTAGAAAAAAGTAGGGAAAGGCAGGGGGCAGGGCAAGCAAGCGCATAAAAATATAATTATGCGAAAATGTCAAAAAACATATAAACAAAACAAAAAATAAAAAAATCAAATAAACAAATATGTGGAAAACTCACGGTGGAATGAACTTAATACCATCATAGGTTTTCGAGAGACTCCTAAGATGTCGTCTCCGGGGGCATATATAGTGTGTCAATTCAATCACGTACGTTAAGTATGACGACGGTCATACGAGCATTCTTGTGCCCCGGCGGCCACATAGGCTTATTTGTTGTAAATACGGACGTATGATGAAGCCTCTTTGACTCATATATTCAATGTCGTAAAAGGTACATTGTGCGACCCATAATCTATGTACAGTTCATGTACACTTTTACGTTCCGCCCAGAAAATTTTTTGCCCCCTGTTTATAGTATTTTTTATAATTTATACTTCCCTCGTTATATCTGTGCTGTTTTCTGGCTATGCGGCTGGCTTTATGTATTTTTGGCTGTTAAGTCTATGAATTTATATTTTGATGCTTAATATCATAGCCACCTAAGATGTTTGTATATTGTTCGATATAAAAATCGAACAAAAATCGAACATTATGCAATAACGCCTCAAGCTGGTAGATTAACTATAGCGATGCCTATCTGTAATTTATTGAAAATGATGGGTATACTATATCCAGTAAATAAAAATGAGAGGCAATAAACGTGAGCACGCCCTACACACCCCCGGCATTTGAAGAGAATGCATTTAACTGCTCCCACTGTCATGCATTTTCGAATATGTTATGGGGTATAGGTAAAACGTATGTGTATCGAAGTGGAAGTACGGTCGAGGTGCCTAATCTTGCAATAGCAAGGTGTGCACATTGTAGCAGATACTCATTTTGGTATGAAGAAGAAATGATTTACCCTATGGATATATCTGTTGATGATCCCAATACCGATTTACCTCAGGATGTGATTGATGATTATAATGAGGCGGCATCTATTCTCCAGCTCTCACCTAAGGGTGCTGGCGCTCTTTTGCGTCTGGCAATCCAGAAACTTTGCGATGAATTGGAGCCGGGAGACGGCGATCTTAATGAAAAAATTGGCAAACTCGTCGGTCGAGGCCTTGACTCCAAAATTCAACAAGCTTTGGATATAGTGCGTGTTATTGGTAACGAAGCGGTACATCCTGGACAAATTGATATTGACGAATCGCCAGAAACGGTTACTCAGTTGTTTAAGCTAGTGAATTTGATTGCGCAACGAATGTTGACTGAACCGAAAGAAGTACAAGAGATATATAACCAACTCCCCCCTGCGAAACTCGCAGGTATCGCCGATCGAGATAAAAAACAGTCGCCTGCTATTGAATAGTGCTCTGGGGTATTTTACAACCCTCGTAACAGTATTTTTTACGCTTTTTTGGCGATAGTCGCGTGTAGTTACGCCATTCTTCGGCTGGAATGCGAGATTGAACAATGATACCATCACGAAGCGTTCCCGACTTGATCATGCCATTTACATTTGCATGATATTGAACCTCAACTACAGTCACAACTCCATGAACATATCCTTGAAAGATATGGTGAGAGCTGTCTGTCTTTATCTCGACGAAGCCATTACACTTTAGGAAAGCTACTACCTCATCATAAGTCCAGTTGCTCGTCCCCTTCATGTAGCTCTTCTCTTTATGCGGGTACAACGGCTGCTGAAGTTAATAAAACGTTGCCGCTATCAATAGCATGCTGGAGTTTCTTCGGAAGTTTTTTCTGTAACTTTTGATCACCCTGTTGTTTAAAATTTTGCATAAATGCTTCGTACAGCAATTGATATTTCTCAGGCAACTCTTCGGTTCGATTTAGTAGTTCATGCGGCAGATTGTTCTCGATGATTGCTTCTGTGTAAGCTCGGGCCGCTTTTACTGTTTCTTCTCGCAGGGTTTCGAAATCATCACCAAATTTAACCATGGCGATTTCTGGACAGATAGCGATATGTTCTTTGCCGTCATGTACGAATAATATGTGTAGTTGTCCCTGCTGCCGTGTATTCATATAAATACTATACCATATATTCTCATTGATGGGAATAGCACCCTATGGTATGTCCCTTTCTGCTCATTTGTATTAATAGTATACGACAGGTTCTGGCATTGTGCCATAGCGCACTAGGCTTCGAGAGCTGTAAATCTGCTTAGCATATGCTAAAGACGATAATCTGACCCCTTACGATAAGGGGTCAGATTATCTTGTAGCTATTTATTTTGTGTTAATAATGCCGTTTGCGGAAGGCTCTGATTTTCGCTTCGGCTTCGGGGGGTATTGTAGTGGTCTCTCGGTGCCGATCTAAGGCGGGCGTTGTGCCTATGGGCTCAATGTTGCTTATTTCAAAATTCAATGCAAAAAATCTTACAGCTACTACTGCTATATTTTTGCTAAAATAACAGGTAAAATCGCTGGTAGTATGCCCCGTTTGGTGGATTTTTGAGGGTTTATTTGTTACTATGTGGTCAGAAACCCAAATAAAACAAATATACTAACCATGCCGTCTCGAGCTCATTACCTACACCTTACAAAGCGTAACGAAAAACGCCTCATTAACCGTGTATGCGCGGTGTTTGCCGTGCTAATGCCCATGACGACACTGCCGCAAGTATATATGCTATACACGTCGCACAACGCCAGTGGGCTGTCGCTAGCTATGTGGGTGCTGTATGCTATTGGGTGCGTACCGTTTTTGCTGTTTGGCATTATATACAAACACGCCCAGCTGATACTGCTGAACGTGTTGTGGCTTATTATGCAGGCCGTTATGATTGTGGGAATTTTGCTTTACCGCTAGCGCAGGCGAATTTCGGTTTCGGGGTTCTCGCCCGTATCTTTTGGTGGGGCAACGGGTGGGAGCATTACCTCACCCACTGCTGGTACTGGAGGCTGCGCAGGCGCATCCTCACCTGCTGCGGCGCCCGATTTGCGTTTACGGCGGCGTTTACGCTTCTTTTTTGCCG
The DNA here is from genome assembly GCA_036526295.1 of Saccharimonadales bacterium (SeqCode). Taxonomy (GTDB): domain Bacteria; phylum Patescibacteriota; class Saccharimonadia; order Saccharimonadales; family Saccharimonadaceae; genus CAMLKC01. The sequence goes on from DATCYU010000012.1 coordinate 12,340, forward strand.
GTGCGTCTTCGCCCGTTTCGCTCACGGGTGCGGCTGGCGCTTCCTCCCCTACTGCTGGGGTGGGTTGAGGTTCGGTAATGTTTGGCATAACAGGGGTGACCATTGTTTCTACCTCTGTTGTAATAGGGGTAGCGCTAGCTTCTGGCGCGGGAGCAACGGGCACTGCCGGCTTAGGCTGCTGTTTGTTTGATGGCTGAATGAGCTCGGAGATTTCGTTTTCAACCTCGGCTCTACTGCGGCTGTAGCGGCGACGAGTGTTTTCGATGATGAGGCTGGTTTGATCGACCTGCGCCGGTGGCAGTGTGAGCGTGGTGGCGCTAAAAGCCGGGGCTTTTTCGCCGTTAATAACCATGTTGATAATAAAGTGACGGTTGTGCATTTGCAAGAGGTCGTTTGGCTCAAACTGGGGCTCAAACTGTTTTGCTAAAATTGGGGCGTCGTCGGCTGAAACGCGGAACGAGATCATGGTGCCAACGTTACCAAATACTGCGTTGCGCACGGTGTCGCTCATTTGCGAGATATACTGGTTGGCCACGGTTAGGTTAAGGCCGTACTTGCGCGCCTCGGAAAGAATTGTGGCAAACGAATCGGTGGCAAAGTTTTGGAACTCGTCGACGTATAGGTAGAACGGTCGGCGGTCTTCGATGTTCGGAATGTCAGAGCGGCTCATGGCGGCTAGTTGAATTTTAGTTACCAAAAACGCACCTAAAATAGAGGCGTTGTCTTCGCCAATAAGACCTTTTGAAAGGTTAACAATAAGGATTTTGCCCTCGTCCATAATTTGACGAATATTAAAGGTCGATTTTGGCTGGCCAATGATGTTGCGAATAACAGGGTTGGCAGTAAAAGCTCCTACCTTGTTAAGCACTGGTGCAATTGCCTCGGCCTGAAATTTTTCGGTCCAGCTGGCAAACTCGATGTTCCAAAACTGCAAAACAACGGTGTCGGCACAGTAGCCGAGCGTTTCTTTGCGGAACTTTTTGTCGGTGAGCATGCGGGTAATGTCGAGCATGGTAGTGTCGGGGCGATCGAGTAGCGCAAGAATGGTATAGCGCAAAATATATTCGAGTCGCGGGCCCCAGCTTTCGCCAAACATACGTTTGAGCACGCCAATAACCTCGGAGCTGATGTTGGTTTTGTGCGCGGGGTCGGTAACCTCAAGCGGGTTAAAACCAAGTGGAAATGCGGTGTCGGCCGGGTTAAAGTACACAACGTCTTCAACGCGTGAGCCGGGAATAAACTTCATGTTGTCGACAGCAAAGTCACCGTGCGGGTCAATAATAGCGTACCCTTGACCATGAAAAATATCACTTAAGGCAAAGAGTTCGAGCGTACACGACTTACCGGCACCAGTTTGACCAATAATGTACACATGGCGCGAACGGTCGTAGCGGAGCATGCCAAATTGGTGGTTAATACCACGAAAGTTGGTAAGACCAAATGCACTGATGTTTTCGTCGATAGCGTCGTTACCGGTAATAACAGGCAGCTTGGCGGGTGGCTCGGCCGTTTTACTACTTGCCCATACAATATTTGGTGTTTCCACGTTGGTGTGCGGCAGGTGAAATACCGAAGCTAGTTCTTCGATGTTTAAAATGTAGCCGCGGTCCATAAAAAGACGTGCTTTGTACTTGGCGAGATCCTCTTTTTTGAAACTGCCAGCCGATACGCGAAACCCGTTGAGGTTGGTTGAGTTAAACTGCTTAAACGTACCT
>DATCYU010000013.1:0-9648 GCA_036526295.1 Saccharimonadales bacterium (SeqCode)
AATTAAGCAAATGATTCTTGACGGTGTCGAGATGGAAGAGCAGTACAACAAAGATCTTTTGCCAAACGGGATTTTGGGCCTTAATGCTGATTACATCAATCAATATGTTAAATACCTGGCCGACCGCCGCCTTGAAGAACTTGGTTTTGATGCTCACTACAAAGTGTCAAACCCCGCTAAATGGATGGCTGCCGCCAATGATACGCTAGAACTCGTGAACTTTTTTGAAAGTACCAACACGAGCTACGAGGTGAACGCCGGTGTAGCGGGTAAAAAAGAAGAGTAGTATAGTGGGCGTATAACAAATAATGGGTGCGGTGCGTAAGTAATCGCACTCATTTAGTCTCCGGGGGAATGTAATGAAAACGGAAATCGAAGTCAAATTTGCTAATGTAGATATCGACAAAATACGTGCTGCGCTAAAAGCGGCCGGTGCGGTGTGTGAGCAGCCTATGCGGCTCATGAAGCGAGCATTAATCGAAGAGCCGCACCATCAGGCAGAGCACGCGTTTATTCGCATTCGCGACGAAGGCCACAAAATAACCCTTACCTTTAAGCGCCGGGCAGATGCAGCTGCCTCAACGATTGATAGTGTCAAAGAGCTTGAAGTCGAGGTGAGTGACTTTGATAAAACCGTCGAGCTTTTTAAAGAGGCAGGCTGGCAGTATAAAACATTTCAAGAAAGCAAACGCGAAACCTGGCAACTTAATGGAACCGAAGTTGTGATCGACGAATGGCCATGGCTAAAACCATACATCGAAATCGAAGGCGAAAGTGAAGCGGCTATAAAAGCTACGGCTAAAAAACTGGGTCTTAAATGGAGCGATGTGCTTTATGGTCATATCGATGCGCTGTACGAGCAGCAATACGAGTTTCAAAATGGTATTCGCGGTGTGATCGATCTCCCCGAGGTTCGGTTTAGCGACCCATTGCCAGGGCAGTTTGTGTTACGCGAAGGCGGGGTATGAGCGCTCTAAAAAGTCTGAGCGAAGTTCATCGTTCGATTTCTGTACCAGCAAATGCGTCGTTTGTTCGTAAGCTACTGGCATTTACCGGCCCAGGGTATTTGGTGGCGGTAGGGTATATGGACCCAGGTAACTGGGCGACCGATTTAGGCGGGGGCTCGGCGTTTGGCTATTCGCTGCTTTTTGTCGTGCTTCTTTCGAGCATTTTTGCTATGGTTTTGCAACACCTCACCGTTAAGCTCGGTGTCGTAACGGGCAGGGACCTCGCGCAAATGTGTCGCCAGATTTTTCCACGCTGGGTTAATTTATTTTTGTGGCTGATGGCCGAAGTTATGATTGTTGCGTGCGACCTGGCCGAAGTCATTGGCACGGCTATTGCACTTGAGTTACTGTTTCATATTCCACTGCCTATTGGCGTTGTGGTAACCGGCCTCGATGTTTTGTTGTTGCTATTCTTGCAGAAAAAAGGTTTTCGTTGGCTCGAGGCGGTGGTTATTTCACTTATTGCCATTGTGGTGGCGTGTTTTGCACTGGAACTTATTTTTTCACACCCTCAAATTGCCCCGCTCATGGCCGGGTTTATTCCTGCAAGAGACCTGTTTACTAATCAAGAAATGCTGCTTATAGCAGTCGGTATTTTAGGTGCGACGGTTATGCCGCATAACCTTTATTTGCACTCTGCGACTGTTCAAACTCGGGCACATGCCACCAATGCAAAAGGCAAAAAAGAGGCAATAAAATTTGCCACGATTGATTCAACCATTGCGTTAACGCTGGCCTTTTTTGTAAATGCGGCGATTCTTATTTCGGCCGCAGCTGCCTTTTTTGCCACTGGCCACCAGGCAGTTGCCGATATATCTCAGGCGTACCAATTATTAACACCGCTGCTTGGGGTAGGGTTGGCAAGCGTGTTATTTGGGGTCGCACTGCTAGCCTCGGGCCAAAATTCTACGGTTACCGCAACGCTGGCGGGGCAAATTATTCTTGAAGGTTTTATGCACATAAAACTAAAGCCGTGGGTACGGCGTCTTATTACTCGTTCGCTCGCTATTGTGCTGGCGGTTATTATTGCGCTTCTATTTGGTGGTTCGGGCTTGTCGCGCCTGCTCATTTTTAGCCAAATTATATTAAGTATGCAATTGCCATTTGCCGTTTTGCCACTTATTTACATAACAAGTAGCAAAAGGCACATGGGTCAGTTTGCTAATAAAACCTGGTTAAAAATAATAGTCGGCGCTATTACGTGTACTATTGTGTGTCTGAATGCGTGGCTTGTAGCGTACACGTTAGCAGGGTAAAGTCTCTTAAAATTGAGCGCCCCCGCACCGGCCAGGCCGATGCGGGGGTGGTGCAGGTGGGATCAGGAGCCGATGATGTTCGTGATCTGGAGGGAGCCTCCCGTCGATCCCGAGAAGGCCACCTCAACGATGGCCAGCTCGTTGCCGTTCGAGATCATCCCCGTGAAGGCGATGCGGTCGTTCGTGGCCTCCTGGACCCTGCCGACGACGATGTGACGAACCTCGCCGTTCTTCAGGGTCACCTTGGGCACGTAGCGGGTGCCGCGGTCGTGGACCCCCACCAGCTTCTGGATCGCCTCGCCGATCGTCGGGCGCTGCTGGATCAGGTACTTGGTACCCGTCCGGAGCGTGATGCACTCGACACGGTCGACGGAATCCGGCATGGTGCGGACGCGGACGCGACTCGCGGGAGCGGTCATCTCAAAATCCTATCTGCGATACTGGTAAGGCTCAGCAGGCCGTTGATGCCGAAAAGGCACCCACCCCAGTCTCCATGACGAGGTATTAACGCAATTATACACTAATATAACAATAATGTCAATATTTACCCTTCATCTACCGTTTAGAGCTATACTATATATATGAAAACTAAACTCCTTATTTTCGGTATTACGGGTGATCTTAGCACGCGTAAATTGCTGCCAGCGCTTCACTCTATTATTGCTTCGGGGGCAGTAAAAGACTTGCAGATTATTGGTGTCTCGCGCCGCGAGGTTGACACGGCAAAACTTCTGCATGATTCCCTGGGAAACACCAAGCTTGCACCTATGGTGTCGGTGGTTTCAATGGATCTTGCCAAGGCCGAGGAATACAAAAAACTAAAAAGTAGCATCGCTCTAAAAGATGACGAGCAACTGCTGGTTTATTTGTCGGTGCCACCTATGGCGTCGGCACAAATAGTTGATTTTATGGGCCAAGCGGGTATTAATACGCCAAATGTTAAGCTATTGTTTGAAAAACCCTTTGGCGTTGATTTAACCTCGGCTCAAGAGGTGATTTCGCGAACGGCGCATTACTACAATGAGTCGCAGGTATACCGGATTGACCATTATTTGGCAAAAGAAATGGCGCAAAATATTGTGGCGTTTCGGGGTGGCAACGCACTCTTTAGCCATGTATGGAACAGCGGGGTAATTGAAAAAATCGAGGTGTTGGCACTTGAAAAAATTGGTATCGAGGGCAGAGCGGGCTTTTATGAACAAACCGGCGCGCTGCGTGACGTGCTTCAGGGGCATCTTATGCAGCTTTTATCGCTTGTACTCATGGATATTCCCGCCAACTTTGACTGGGACGCCATGCCAGAACACCGCCTAAAGGCTCTACGCCAGCTTGAATCGGCTAACCCTCGCCAGGCGGTTCGAGCTCAATATGAAGGCTACCAGCATGAAGTCGATAATCCCGGTAGCTTAACTGAAACGTTCGTGTCGTTGCATCTCACCTCGCGCGACGAACGCTGGAAAGGTGTTCCCTTAATTCTAACCACCGGAAAGGCGCTTAATAAAAAGAGCACCGCTGTTCGGGTTTATTTTCGAAAGTTCCATAATGCCCAAAGTAACTGCCTAGTGTTCAAAATTCAGCCCGACGAGGGTATTGAAATAGAGCTATTCACCAAAAAACCAGGCTATGCTCGTGAATTTGAACGTCGAAGCCTTAGCTACGCCTACTCCGAGGACGAGGCGCTGCCAGATGCCTACGAACAAGTGCTGGTAGATGCCATTGCCAGCAAAAAGAGCCTCTTTACGTCGGGCGACGAAGTGATTGAGAGCTGGCGTATTTTGCAGCCCATTTTAAATAGCTGGGAAATGGCCGACCAACCGCTCTTCATCTATCCAAAAGGATCGTCTACACATACCATAAGTAGCGTAGAATAGACAACAAAAAGCGCTACATATAGTGTTTTCGTTCAAAAAAGTGTGCTATAATGAAATCCCATGGAGAAATCAGAAATTCATGGGCGAAAAGAAAAATATATCTTTGTAACTGGGGGTGTACTCTCGGGGGTAGGAAAGGGCATTACCGCGGCGAGCATTGGTGCCGTACTGCAAGCCAAAGGTGCTGTCGTTTCAATTCAAAAGTGTGACCCGTATCTTAACGTAGATGCGGGCCTTTTGAATCCTGCAGAACATGGCGAATGCTTTGTCACCAAAGACGGCGCCGAAACGGACCTTGATTTAGGGCATTATGAGCGTTTTTTGGATTTGGAACTAACGCAAAATAACGCCACGCTTTCGGGCCGATTATTATCAGAACTTATTGCCGACGAACGCGCGGGCAAGTTTGGTGGTAAAACTGTACAACTCGTGCCGCATCTTACTCAAGCTATTCAGCGCGCTATTTTTAAGGCGGGTGAGGGAAGTGATGTACACATTGTTGAAATCGGGGGCACTGTAGGCGACTACGAAGGCCTCAGCTACATCGAGGCTATTCGTGAATTTGCCTGGAAAGTTGGCCGCGAAAAATGTTTGTTCATTCACGTCGTGTATGTGCCATTTATTGGTACTAGTAAAGAATTCAAAACTAAGCCAGCGCAAAACGCGCTCAACGATCTTCGCGGCTTTGGTATTGTGCCTGACGGCGTCGTTGTTCGTACCGACGAACCAGCGCCCGCTAGTGTGGCTAAAAAGATCAGCCTGTTTGGCGGCGTTCCCGAAGAACATGTACAGTTAATGCCAAATGTCGATACGGTATTTCGTGTACCGCTGATTGTTGCGTCAAATGGCCTCAACGACATGCTCACAGAATTTACGGGCCTACAGGCAACGCCCGATTTTTCGTCGTGGCAAAAAATCGTTAAGGCACAAACCAGCAAACCTGAGCGTACGGTTACTGTTGGCTTGGTGGCAAAGTATATGGACAACGAGGATACGTATCTTTCCGTTACCGAAGCCCTAAAAGCCGCCGCATGGGACCAAGGCGTGGGCCTTAAGATTCAGTGGATCAACGCCGAAAAAGCAACCAACGAAGATTTTGAAAAGGTAGATGCACTCCTGGTACCCGGTGGGTTTGGCCCCCGCGGAATCGACGGTAAAATTGCTGCTGCAAGCTATGCACTCGAGCACAACAAGCCATATCTTGGCATTTGTCTTGGCCTGCAGGTTGCGGTTATTGCAGCCGCCCGAAAAAGCGGCCTTAAAGATGCTCACAGTACTGAATTTGCCGAAACGCCGTGCGATGTCGTGTACATTATGGAAGGCCAAAAAGGTAAAGAATCAACCGGCGGCACACTGCGCCTCGGCAATTACCCCGCTAAATTAGTGGAAGGTACAAAGGTTGCAAGTGTGTATGGTACTATCGATGTTACCGAACGTCACCGTCACCGCTACGAAGTTAATCAAGCCTACCTTGCCGATATTAAAAAAGGCGGCATCACCATTAGTGGCTTTTCACCGAACGGCAAGCTGGTTGAGTTTATTGAAGCACCCGGCAATGATTACTTTGTTGCCACCCAGGCTCACCCCGAATTTAGGAGCCGGCCTTACCGAGCCCACCCGCTCTTTTTGGGTTTGATCAAAGCAGCCGCTAAAGGCTCAAAGGTTTAGATCGTTCGTATAGCTTAGTGAATAATAAAGCCGCGATGTGGTCGAATCATAACGGATTCGGCCACAGTTGGTGTTGCCGTCATCCATAGCGCTATCTACCGAACTCGCTACGTTTGAGGGCACGCCCGTAATCATAATGTTTGTGCCGCTTGCAAGCGTACCACACGACGATTTAACGTCGCCGTCGTAGTCATACGTCCAGGCACTGGTGGGAAAGTCCGAGGTAGATGGGGCTGTCTTTAAATATTGAGCATAATTTGGCAGGTCGGTTATAAGCTGCTGAATAGTTGGCGTACCGCCTGGAACGCTAGGGTCAATAGCGGTATCAAGTGGCCAACTACTCCATTTTTGATCGGCACCGTATACCCGAAGGCTTTTCTCAATATCTTTTAAGCCCACCTCAATGACACCCGCCTTCGTGCGAGTTTGAAACCCGTTATACGCCACAATAACAATTGCTGCCAAAATGCCAATGACCGTAATAGCCACAATAAGCTCAACAATTGTAAAGCCGCTTATGCTTTTTCTCATAGTTTTACTATAGCATTAAACCCTCGCGTAGCCAGCAGGACGACATAACCGTTATTGACAATTCTAATAAAAAGTGCTAGTGTTTATATATAACCTAAACGGTAAAAACAAACATGGTTGAAGAAGAAAAGACACCAGAAATCACCAACGACGACGTTGATACGCTCCGTGTGCTCCTTCACACGATTCGTGGTATTAGTCCTGTTTCTACTACGTCGTATATTCCGGTTGAACCAACCGACGAAGAAACCGAAGCTTAAGCTAAGTTGTATTCATTTTTTGTACCTCTGTTATAATATGAGGTAATGGATACAAAAATTTCTCAAGTTGTGCAAGAACTTTTTGGCGTCACTCAGCAGGTGACGCTGAGTCGTCCTGATCCAAAATTTGGCGACTTTGCAACAAACGTGGCTATGCAGCTCGCAAAACCACTCGGTAAAAACCCGCGCGAGATTGCCGAAACTATTGCCGAGGCACTTCGTAATACGGGTGATTTCTCTGAAGTAACTATTGCCGGCCCTGGCTTTATTAATGTGCGGGTTGATGCAAAAAAACTAGCTGATACACTCCAAAACACTTGGTCTACTGAGTACGGTGGCAATAACGACGGTATGGGTAAAACAGTAGTGGTTGAATATCCAAGCCAAAACATGGCAAAACCATATAGTATTGGCCATCTTCGCCCGGGTAATCAAGGCTGGGCGGCTCGCCGACTTATGGAGGTTACGGGCTGGAAGGTGATTACTGATAACCACTTGGGTGATTACGGTGCACCATTTGGTATATGGGTAGTCGGTTTTTTGAAGTTTAGTAACGAGGCAGAACTTGAGCGCGACGGCGTATACGAGCTTGGCCGTGTGTATATTGAAACCAAAAAGGCACTCAAAGAAGAAAAAGAGCGCGGCGAGCACGAATTGGCCGATTCCGTTCAGGAATGGTTACTAAAACTTGAAAACGGCGACGAGCAGGCCAAAGTGTACAGCAAGCGCTTTAACGATATTTCGCTCGCTCATATTCACGAAATTATGGATCGGCTTAAGATATCAACCGATTACGAATACGGTGAGGCGTTTTTTGCACCAAAGGGTAAAGAGGCAGTCCAAAAGCTACTTGATAGCGGAGCGGCGGTAAAAAACGACGATGGTTCGGTGATTGTTCCGCTCGACGGGTTCGATGTACCACTGCTGGTTCAAAAATCAAATGGGGCAGCGCTTTATGCCACGACCGATCTTGCAACGATCTTGTTCCGCGAAGAACATTGGCACCCCGACCGCGTCATTTATGCTGTAGGTGCCGAGCAGCAGTTTTACTTCACGCAGTTGTTTGCTATGGCTAAAAAGTTGGGCATAAAAACCGAGCTTATTCACTTGTGGTTTGGCTTGATTGATCAAATCAACGAGGACGGCACGCGTGAGAAAATGAGTAGCCGCAAAGGCGTGGTACTAATGGAAGAGCTCCTTAATACAGCCGAGCAAAAGGCGCACGAGCTCGTAAGCGACCGTGATGTATCTGAAGAAGACGTGAAAAAAATTGCGCTTGGAGCAATTAAGTTTAGTGACTTTGCTGCTGATAGGCGTACTAATATTTTGTTCGACTGGAAGAATATTTTTGCGCTTACCGGTTTTAGCGGCCCGTATATTCAGTATGCGGCGGTGCGGGTGAATAAAATTATAGATGACAACCAAACAGTTGAAACTCGTCCTCAACCTTATTACGACTACGAGGCCGAAAAAACAGTCATTATGAAATTACTTGAATACCCCGAGGTAATTCGGTTGGCTGCGCGTGACCTTGAGCCACATAAAATTGCCTCATACCTTTACGAATTGGCCCGCGATTTAAACCGCTACTACGAAAAAACGCCTGTTGCCACCGGTGGCGTAACCGATGAACAAAAATCCGCACGACTTGATGTGCTTAAAAAAGTGAGCCACGTTTTCGTACACGGCTTAAGTGTGCTGGGTATTGAAGTTCCTGAAAAAATGTAATCAAAACGCCTAAGGCGCGGGGGTGGGAATGCTGCAAAAAACAAACGATGAATGGCGTAAAATTTTAACTCCTGAGCAGTTTGAGGTACTGCGCGAAAAAAACACCGAAGCACCGTTCAGTGGGGAATATGACGGCCTCTACGCAGATGGCGTGTATGCTTGCGGTGCCTGTGGCCAGGTTTTATTTGACAGTAAAACTAAGTTTGACGCGCAGTGTGGCTGGCCGAGTTTTTATGACGCAAAGCCGGGTAGTGTTGAGTTTCATGCAGACGATAGCCTTGGCATGGGCCGCACCGAGGTAACCTGCGCTAATTGTGGCAGCCACCTTGGTCATGTATTTGAAGGTGAAGGCTTTGATACACCAACGAACAAGCGCTACTGTATTAATTCGCTCAGCCTTAAATTTACCCCTGACAAAAAATAGGCGAGTGCTACAATAAAGGTATGAACTATGAGGTAATTCGGGCCCGAGCCGAGGAATTTTTGCGCACGTATAACCCGCGTGTGTTGGTGCCGTTTCCATTTGAAGATGCGGCCGCACAACTTGGTGATGTAGACATTCGGTATGTTCGTAATGTGGACGACACAATCTCAGGTGCCATTTACTACCAAGACGGCCGGCTGCAAATTACTATCAATGCTAATAAACCATTGGTGCGCCAAAGCTTTACGCTTGCTCACGAATTTGGACATTATGTGCTACATCGCGACTGGCTCGATGCTCACAAAGAAGACGGCTTGGTTGACTTTGTTGAGTATGTTGATGGAAGCACCTCACTTTTTAGGCGCGACGTTCCTGTTTTGACTGATGAATCGGCAATTTTGCGCGAACGCGAAGCCAACAATTTTGCTGCCGAGTTATTAATGCCCGAAGACAAATTACGCGAACTGTGGGATATCAACCCCGACATTGAGCGTGCGGCCGAAATATTTAGAGTTTCAAAGATTGCCATGGCAATCAGGCTGGAGCGGCTCGGGATGATCTCATGAGTAGTAAACAAACGCCAAAAGGCGCGTACCAGTCGGCTCTTGAACAACTAAAGGGTGCTACCGAACAACCCGCTGCGTCGCCGCATGTGGGGAATAGCAGGACAAGAGAGCAGGTGAGTACGCAAGTTGATATAGAGCGTACTCGACGGGAGCGAATTGAGAATGATAATAAAGAAAAAGACCAGGCTCTAAAAGAACAGACGCTCAAGCTATTATTTAGGTTTTTAGGCGCAGAAACTGCCGTTGTTTTTATCATAGCTTTTTTGCAAGCATTTCATGCGGGGGGCTTTGGACTTGACGAATGGAGCCTGCGCCTGCTTTTGACGGCCACGCTTGT
>DATCYU010000014.1:0-6412 GCA_036526295.1 Saccharimonadales bacterium (SeqCode)
GAGGGACGGGTAGGGTATGTGAAAAAAACTGTGGTGCTGAATGATCTTATGCGGCCAATAATAGAGATCGCTCAAAAGCAATGTCACGACAAAGGTCTGACATGCGAGTTCCATGAACCGCCTCAACCGTTGCCTGTCGTACGAGCCGACGCGCAAAAAATGCGACTTGCATTTACCAAACTAGTTGAAAACGCTATTCAGTACACTCCTAAGGGCGGTCACGTAGCTGTTGAGTTAAAGCAAGAGGGCAGTAGAATCCGTTTTGAAGTGACCGACACAGGTATCGGTATACCCAAGGCCGACCAGCCCAATATTGGTAAAGGCTTTTTTAGGGCATCGAATGCTTTCTTGTCAGAACCAGATGCATCAGGGGTGGGGCTGGCGATTGTTACCTATATTGTCAATGAGCAAGACGGTGTGATGGGCTTTACTTCAAAGGAGGGGCAAGGTAGCACATTTTGGTTTGAAATACCTATTATTTCGTTAAGTAACAAAACCGTAACAAAAACGTAAAGTCAGGACGTACCATGAGTAAAATACATCCACATGTTTTAATTGCAGAGGACGAAAAGCCACTTGCTCATGCACTGGAGCTAAAGTTAGGTAGCATTGGCTGTCAGGTGACGGTGGCACATGACGGTCAAGAAGCGATTGAATTGCTGCAAAAAATGCCCTTTGACCTTCTGTTGCTTGACCTTATGATGCCGATTATGGACGGCTTTCAGGTATTGGCGCAAGCTCGCACGCTGCAGCCGCAAACTACTATTTTTGTACTTTCAAACCTTGGTCAGGCCGAAGACGAAAAACGAGCACTGGCTATGGGTGCAAAAAGATACTACATAAAGTCAAGTACACCGCTAGCGGCGCTTGTGCGCGACATTGGAAAGCTAGAGTAGTTTTATGTACCCGAGTATGCAAGATCTAAAGACGGCGTTGGTTAAAGAAAACTATATTTCTGATGCCGACAGTAAACGTGCCGAAGCTGTTGCTAGTACGGTTGGCGGTTATATTGATTTTCTTGTTGGCGAGGGTCTTCTTACAAAAACCCTGCTTGGCCAGGCGCTGGCCGAAATGAACAATGTACCCTTTGCTGACTTAAGTCAGCGCTCGGTTACTAAAGACACGCTCGGTAAAGTTCCTGCTGCACTTGCGCGGGAGTATCGGCTTGTATTTATAAAAGAAGCAGGCGATACAGTAACTGTTGCAACCGACACGGTATCGCGTATACAGCCAAGTATGTTGGCCGAGTTATTTCCAAACAAAAAAATACAACTTTGCTATACGCTACCCGAATATATTACCGATGCACTCAGTAGTTATGAAACACCTCTTGCAACGCGTTTTTCGCAAATTATTGCCGAGGGCAAACACGTTGCGCCTGAGATCATTGACGAGATTATTAAAGACGCAATTGCCTTTCGGGTATCTGATATTCACTTCGAACCGCAAGCAAATAAAATTATCATGCGTTTTCGAGTTGACGGCCAACTGCGGTTGGCGGGCGAGTTGCCGACAAACCTATACGAAAACATTCTGAACCACGTGAAGGTAGAAAGCGGGATGCGCATCGACGAGCATCTTGCGCCGCAAGACGGTGCTATGCAAAAGATAATTAATGATTCTGTGGTTGACCTTCGGGTGTCGCTTATTCCAACGGTTCAGGGTGAAAAAATAGCTCTACGCGTACTAGCGAGTTATGTGCAAAACTACACATTTGCCGACATCGGCCTTAGTGAAACGCATAACCAAAGCTTACTGCGTCACGCTGCAAAACCGTTTGGGATGATTTTGGCGGTTGGTCCAACGGGTTCTGGCAAAACAACAACCCTATACGCGCTGGTAAAAATGCTTAATCAGCCAAACGTTAACATTACCAGTATTGAAGACCCGGTAGAGTATAAAATTATGGGCGTTAACCAAATTCAGGTTCGTGAGGCGGCCAAGGTAACGTTTGCAAGGGGGCTTCGTTCGATTGTTCGACAAGACCCAAACATTATTTTGGTGGGCGAGGTGCGTGATGGTGAAACTGCCGAAATTGCCGTCAACGCCGCGCTCACCGGTCACCTGCTGCTTTCAACTATGCATGCTAATAATGCGGCGGCTGCTATTCCGCGTCTTATGGATATGGGTATTGAGCCATTTTTGCTTGCCTCAACCCTTGAGGTAATTATTGCTCAGCGGTTGGTGCGCAAAATTTGCCCCAACTGCCGTACGAGCATATCGGTTGGCGAGGCGCTAAAGCCGCTTGGTAAAGTGGGCACGTTAGTCTCGCGACATTTCTCGCCAGAAGACTCTGTTTTTATGGGTAAGGGCTGCAATGTATGTAACAATACTGGCTATAGCGGTAGAACGGCTTTGTTTGAATTTGTTGAAATAACACCCGATATAAAAGAGCTGATTTTGTCACGGCCTTCTATTAGCGAGATTGAAAAAGCTGCGTATAAACAGGGCAACTTGCCAATGTTTATGGACGGCATGCAAAAGGTTAAAAGCGGCTACACAACAATTAGCGAAGTGCTCCGTGTGGTCGAGTTACCGGGCGGTAGCAATGCGCATTAAAAAACGTCATGTCAGTTCTAAATACCGCGAGTATTTTACCGCCGAACTTGCCCAGCTTATAGCAGCGGCAGTACCACTTCATGAGGCACTGTATTCGCTGCAGGCCACGAGTAGGTCTCGATCGCTTAGGCGAGTACTTGCGCAAATGCAGCGTGATATTGACGAAGGCGAACCGTTGTATAAGGCACTACGGCGCAGCGATCTTGTAACGGGTCAAACATTAGCCTTGGTTCAATTTGGCGAGCAATCTGGCAACCTTTCTGAGAATCTTGCATTAGCCGCAAAACAAGAAGAAAAGCAGCGCGTACTTCGTGCCAAGCTTGGTTCGGCCTTAACGTATCCCATGTTTGTCCTGGCTGTTACTGTACTTGTTGGTATTGGGGTGGCGACGTTTTTGCTACCGCGGTTGACAGCTACCTTTTCACAACTGCACACCGAGCTACCGTGGATCACTAAGGTTATGGTTGGAGTGGGTACGGTGTTGGGTGCGCATGGATGGTGGGCGGTACCGCTGTTCTTTCTTACTTGTATAGCGGTGGGATACGTGTTGTTTGTGGCAAAGCCAAGCCGCGGGGTGGGGCGTCTTATGCTGTTTTACGTACCGGGTGCTTCCAGGCTTATACATCAAGTTGATGTTTCACTGTTTGGGTATTTGGCGGGTACCTTGCTTAGTGCTGGTTTACCCGTAACGCAAACGCTCGAACTCATGGAGCAAGCCACCGAATCACCACCATATAAACGGCTGTATCGGCAAATGGCACAGGCGCTTGCAAATGGCGATAGCTTTAAGACTATTTTTGCCCGTGAACCAGCAATTGCACGCTTGCTACCAGCGCCAGTTCAGCAAATGATTGTGGCGGGTGAACAGTCGGGCAACTTGCCGGGTACACTCATGGTGATCAGCCGTAGTTACGAAGACAAGGCCGACGTGAGCATGCGTAACCTTGAGGCTATTCTTGAACCCGTTTTGCTGATCATCGTTTGGTTTGGTGTTATGGGCGTTGCTGTGGCGGTGATTTTACCAATCTACCAGCTAGTAAGTGGACTCACGGTATGAACAAACGGGGTTTTACGCTTATTGAAGTGCTACTGTCGGTTGGCGTGATAACCCTGATAGCGGGAATAACGATACCAGTCTATCTTGCGTATGCGAATCGCAACGACCTTACGGAAATACAATACGCAGCTGCTAGTGGACTGCGCCGCGCCGCAACCTATAGCCGCGCTATGAATAGTGATAGCCAGTGGGGTGTTGCGGTGGCTAATAACGCAATGACTCTTTTTAAGGGTGATAGCTATAGTGGGCGCGATACCACCTATGACGAATCAACGCCTTTGCCGAGTACTATTACGGTAAGCGGTCTTACGGAAATCATATTCGCAAAGCGCACCGGCTTGCCAAATATTATCGGTACTATAACGCTTCATTCGAACGCCGTAAATGAAAGCAAGCAGATTACGATTAACGGCAAAGGCGTGGTATCGTATGAATAAACGTGCCGGCTTTTCACCCATTGAAGTACTGCTGGCGGCAACGATTTTCGCGATGCTCGTGACAGTTATTGTGGGTGCATTTATTTTTGCGCGCGAGTCAACGGCTAATGCAGGAGTGCGGGCTCGTGCTGTCTATCTTGCCGAGGAAGGTCTTGAAGCTGCGCGCAATATTCGTGACTCCGCATATGCCAATCTGCCGCTCGGTACCTATGGACTCGTGCAAAGCGGCGGCGTATGGACACTGGGCGGTTCTGTAGATACGACCGGCATATACACGCGCTCACTAACAGTTGCTGCCGCGAATACTTACCGCAAAACTGTCACCTCAACAGTTACCTGGCCGCAAGCGGTAGGCACGGGTAGTGTAAGCGGAGTAACGGAATTTGCAAACTGGACATCATCGTGGCTTACCGCTGTTATGGCTGGCAGTTACGATGCAGCAGGTACGACAGATGGACTTAAGGTGGCGACGGTAGGTAATTATGCCTATGTAGTACGGGGCGGTGGTTCGCCGAACTTTATGATTCTTAACATAAGCAATCCAGCCGCACCGGCACTCGTTGGCTCACTGGCACTTGCCAATACGCCAACCAATATTACCGTAAGTGGCAACTATGCATACGTTGTGGGAACATCGCCCACTGCTGAGCTGCAAATCATTGCTATCAACAACCCAGCTACGCCAACAGTTGTAGGCACATGGAATTCGAGTGGCGCGGGGAATGGCCTAACCATCGCCGTAAGTGGTAATTATGCCTATATTGGCCAAGCTTCAAGCCAAACATCAGACGAGTTTATGGTGGTAAATGTTAGTAACCCAGCGGCACCTACACTTGCGGGGTCATATAGCAATAAACTTGCGATGAATGGTATTGTTCTAAGTGGTAATTATGCTTTTGTGGGTACTGACAAAAGCTCAGCGGAACTTCTCACACTGGATATTAGCAATCCGGCCGCACCAACTCTTGCTAATTCATTCAATATTCCGGGTGCGGGGAATGTGAATGCGATAGCTTTGGCGGGCACCACACTCTTTGCGGTGCACGGATCAGACGTGGTAGCTATAAATGTAAGTAACCCTATAGCACCGGTGGTGCTAGGTACGGTAACGAGTAGCGGTAAAAAGACGACAATTAATGATCTCGCGGCTAAGCCAGACAGTAGTTTTGTATTTTTAGGCACCGATGATCCAACGGGCGAATTTCAAGTAGTAAACGTTAACGACCCAACAAATATGTCGATTGGGCGGGTGGTTGATACCGCTGGTATTGTGCAGGGGATAGCTTGGAACGCGGCCACTGACACGGTAGTAGCAGCTACGACGGCCGATACGCAAGAAGTTATAACTATGGTAAGAAGCGAATGAGTGAGCGTGGTTTCACGTTAATTGAATTAGTACTCTATACGGGTATTATCGGGAGTCTACTGCTCGTTAGTGGGCTATTTTTGCAAATCACTCAAGAGGCGCAGATTAAAAACCAAAGTATAACTGAGGTAGAACAACAGGGCATTGTGGCACTTGACTACATGACGCGTACGATTCGCAGTGCTGCTTCTGTTACCACGCCTCAGCCGGGTACGACGGCAGGGAGCTTAGTGCTCGCAGGGGTGTCGCCCACTACTTTTTCAGTTGCAGCCGGGGTTTTACAAACGAACGAGAATGGCGGTACATTTAACCTTACAAACAATAAGGTTACTATGCAAAATGTGCAGTTTACAAACCTCGCACGAGGTGGCACGCGCGATATTATTCGTATTAGTTTTACGCTTGCTCGTACCAACCCGTATAACAATAACTTGTATGAGTATAGTAAAACCTATATTGCCTCGGCAGAGGTTCGGCTATGAGTCGCCAATCTGGCTACATTGCATTAATTGCAATCCTCATTACCAGTGCGGTGTGTGTTGCCGCAACCCTTGGTATGCTCACAGGTGGTACTGACCAGCAGCGCGAGGTGCGAGTCGTGCAGCAGTCAATGCAAGCGCGAGGTTTGGCGAATGCATGTGCGAGTGAGGCGCTTGAACGTATCCGTGAAGACATGACATTTGCAGGTACGGCCACGCTTACGCTCGGTAGCGGTACCTGCACGCTGACCATCACCTCCACTGGAGCATCCACGCGTATGATTTCTACTACAGGAACGGTTCAGTCAGTTATACAAAAAACCGCCATTGCGGTAACGATTTCAGGAATAACCATTACCATTATGTCGTGGCAAGATGTAAGCTAGAAAGAAGGAGATCGTATGGCTAATATATTTACAAAAAGACGAAACGGATTCACACTACTTGAAATACTGCTTGTGGTGGCTATTATTGCTGTCTTGGCGGGGATTGTCATCATTGCTATTAATCCGAA
>DATCYU010000015.1:0-4066 GCA_036526295.1 Saccharimonadales bacterium (SeqCode)
CATAGCAATAATGTCCTCAAACACCGTTGGTTTGAGCTCGCGCAGGTACCGTTTCATGCCGGCAGACTCAAGCTGGAACACACCGGTGGTATCACCACGCTGAAAAAGCTCATAGGTCTTTTCGTCGTCTAGCGGAAGTCGCGAAAGGTCAATAGTGTCTTTATACACTTTGCGAATAATACGCAGCGCGTTATTAATAATAGTAAGGTTGGAAAGGCCCAAAAAGTCCATTTTAAGCAGGCCGAGCTCTTCTACCTCGCCCATAGGAAATTGCGTAGAGACAACGCCTTTTTGCGCCATTTCAAGTGGCAAATACTTTACGAGATTATCAGGTGCAATCACCACACCACAGGCGTGTACGCCGTGTGAGCGAATCGTACCCTCGAGCCGTATGGCGTAGTCAAACACTTGTTTTGCGGTTGGATTGCTCTCGTACTCTTTTTTAAGGTCAAGGTCTTCTTTAACGCTCACCTTTAAGGGAATATGCCGTCCCTGAACTGGCTGCGGGATCATTTTAGAAAGTCGATCGGCCTCGGCGTAAGGCACCTGCAAAACCCGGGCCACATCACGCACAGCCGCCCGAGCGGCCATTTTGCCAAAGGTAACGATATTCGAAACATGATCAGCGCCATATTTGTCGGAACAATACTGAATTACTTCGTCGCGGCGAGTATCTTGAATATCTACGTCAATATCGGGCATGCTAATACGGTCGGGGTTTAAAAACCTTTCAAACAGCAGGCCATATTTAAGCGGATCAAGATCGGTAATGTTAAGAGCAAAGGCGATAATTGAACCGGCTGCCGAACCTCGGCCGGGACCAAAAATAATCCCTTGTGACTTACCCCAGTTAATAAAATCTTGCACAATCAAAAAATAGCCGTTGTAACCCATGGTTTCAAGCACGCCAAGCTCCATGTCGAGCCGCTCAAGCTGTTCCTCGGTTAAAAGTGGTCGAATATCCGCCGGCAGCATGGTTGCGGCTTTTTCGAGCTCGACGCCGGCGTATCGAACTGCCATACCTCGGTAGACAAGTTTATCCAAAAAGCTCTTCTCGTTCTCGCCTTCGGGCACAGGAAACTTAGGAATCAAAATTCGACCCAGCTCAATATCAACACTGCACCTATCGGCAATACGGCGCGTGTTTGCAATGGCCTCGGGGTATGTTTTACTCCAGCGTTCAATAATATCTTTAGGGTCGGTTACATGAAGATGAAAGTCTTTGAGGCTCATGCGCTTTTCATCGGAAAGATACGCACCCGTGCCAACACATAGCAAAATTTCATGGGCATCTTGGTCGTCATGTTTTACGTAGTGAGCGTCGCTTGTCACCACATAAGGAATATCGAGCTCATCAGCAAGCTTTATCAGATAGTCGTTTATTTTTACCTGGACATCCCACTGGGCGGGGGCATCTGGGTGGCCGTGATCTTGTAGTTCTAGGTAGTAGCGATCACCGAGCAAGTTTTTGTACCACGAGGCAATACGCTTCGCCTCTTCGTAGTTGTCCATGCGTAGATTTTCACCCAATTCACCACCGGCACAACCCGAAAGTATAATGAGTCCTTCGTGGTATTCTTCTAAAAGATCGTGGTCGATGCGTGGTTTATAGTACATACCCTCAAGGTTGGCAGTCGTTGAGAGCTTCATGAGGTTTTTGAAGCCCTGCTCGTTCATAGCAAGTAACGTTAGGTGGTACCGGGCTTTGTCTTTGGCTGGGTCGCGGTCAAACCGGGTACGGGCGGCAACGTAGGTTTCCATACCAAAAATTGGCTTGATACCCGCTCCTTTGGCTGCTTTATAAAATTCAATGGTGCCCGACATCGTACCGTGGTCGGTAATGGCGCACGCCTCCATGCCCATTTCTTTGATGTTTTCAACCAGTTCACCTACTTTGGTAAGGCCATCAAGCAAGCTATGGTGGGTATGATTATGCAAATGCACGTAATCAGACGGCTGCAAAGCCGTCGTTTTCACCGGTTTTTCCTTAACTGCCTCCCCCATACTATCCTTATTATAGCAAGCCTAGGCTTGCGGCTAAGCGGTTTTGTTTACAACGACCAGTTATTTTTTCTGGCTCGTGATCGAGTGCGTTACGTTTTGGATCTGATTGCCGATTCCTGGTACATTCACAAAAAAGCTAAGTATCCATACAACGAGCGCCACCACCACTGTGCCACCCAGTACACTCCCAAGGCCAAAAAAGACACCTCGAACAAAATTCATTTTATATACTTGTACGCGGCTACGGTTAAAATCGTAAAATAAGTCCTCAAGCACACTCTCCCTCGAGCCTCGCTCGTTTCCCTCTTTCACCTTTTTAAGAGTATCCTTGCCTGCCATATATTCCTCCTTACAAAATGACACACTTGCTTCTAGTGTGTCATTTTATGCGGTAAGCCGCAAGCGATTATTCTTTTTCAAATCCCCTACGGGCACCGTCAAAGGCGCGCTCGCCCCGCTCTTTTAGATCATGCGCTTTTGTCCGAGCATCTTCGGCGGTATCCATAGCCCTCCGTTTTGTGGTGCTCGCACGCTTAACGGCCTCTTCTTTCAAGTCGGTCGCTTTTTCTTTAATCTCCGCTCGAGTTTCTTTACCAGATTTTGGCGCTGTCAGTAAGCCAGCGATAATTCCTGCAGCTGCGCCAACAAGCGCTCCGACTGCAAATTTTCCCTTTGACATATCGCCTCCTATTCTTTTCGCTTAGATTTTTTCATAAACCGAGCAATCATACGTGCAAACATGACTGGTGAGGTGAACTTTGTAAACCCGCTCACCGTTTTTTCGATATGTTCAGCAGTTCGTTGGGCCGAATTTGTTACTGTTTTAATTTGCCGCGTAACTTTTATAAGCATGGCCGTCAGAACAATGGCAAGCAACAAAAATATCGCTAAAAATATTGAAAGAATAATAACCAAAACCTGCGACCAATCCATATCCTACCTTATGACTTTCCTTTTACAAGCCGCCCCAACCAAATGAGCAGTACTGCGCCAAGTACGGCAACAATAAAGCTATAAAGGTTAAAGCCATTAACACCGCTACCGCCAAGTAGGTCAACGACCCACCCGCCAACAAGGCCACCTACTACACCCAGGATGACGTTTTTGAATAACCCCCCCTCCTCCTTCATTATGAGGTTAGCAACCCAGCCAGCTAATCCACCTAGTACGATCCATCCAATCCAATTCATGTCTTAAAACCTCCTTTGGATTAGTTTGTGTGTACTTATAAAGTATACGCCTTTTTGTTAGATGTATAAAATGCGTGGTGCCGCATCAGGGGCGCAATGCTACCACGATTAGCTTATTCGCGAACGTATAAATGCTTCAAGATCGGCACCAAGCTCTTCGTGCATGAGCCCAAAATCAATCACTGTTTTTAGATATTCTAGCTTATCGCCAGTGTCGTAATAGCGACTGTCTTTGATTTGGTAGGCGTAGTAATTGTAGCCCTCGTCGATCATTTTTTGCATAATCGGCTGAAAAGTAAATTCACCGTTACCGTCAAAAGTTTTTTGCGCTTCCTCTAAGTAGGCGAAAAACTCACCCGTTAAGAGATAGCTACTTACAGAGGCCAAATCAGAAGGCGCATTCTCTTTACCTGGCTTTTCAACAATGTGTGACATTTTAATAAGACCATCTTCGACCGTTTCACCGGCAGCTATGCCATATTTATCGTATTCTTTATCTGACTGAACTTTTTTGCATGAAAGCACCGCGCCATCATATTTCATGTGCAGGTCAATCATTTGCTGAAAACGGCTCGGAGATGCAACAATAAAATCATCAGCCCAGGTGTAAATGAACGATTCGTTTTTACCAATAAGGTGTGCCGCGCTCATAAGTGGCGTAGCGTTGCCATAAGGGCCTTTTTGACGAATATAAATAAAATTCGCTAAGTTAGACAGTTCGTTAAGCTCGTCAATATAATGTTGTTTTTTAGGGCCACCGGCACGCAGGTTAGAGAGCAGATCTTCGTTCGGCACATCAAAGTGATCCTCGATTGAGCGTTTGTTACTACTACCAACAATAATAATATCTTTAATGCCCGCGCCTACAAGCT
>DATCYU010000016.1:0-10168 GCA_036526295.1 Saccharimonadales bacterium (SeqCode)
TTCACGCTCGTAAACAACCCAGGTTTCAAAACCAGCATGGTCGGCGCCTGGAATATATGCAACATCCCTTCCCTTCATACGGTAAAAACGAATGAGGATGTCTTCAAGGGCGCCCATAAGGGCGTGGCCAAGGTGAAGATTACCGTTGGCGTTAGGTGGTGGCATAACAATGCTATAGGGCTCACCCTTCCCTGTTGGGGCAAACGCGCCAGAGGTTTCCCACAACGCGTAAATAGTTGGCTCGTATTGATTGGGGTCGTACGTTTTAGATAGTTTCATTGCCTGGCTCTGGTGTTACTAGTTTCCACGTGAAAAACAGCGCAAACTTCACCCTCATTTTCTTGTGAAAATGTGGTAAATATGGCCTCCGTTGTTTTTCTCCGTGTTTGTTTTCTGTACATAGTATACCACACCACGAGGGAATAGGGCAGTGTATAATAGGGACATGATAACGGTAGAGACGTGCGATTCTAAAGATAGGTGGGATGACGAAGTATTGCAGCGAGGCGGCCATCCGCTGCAGCTTTGGGGCTGGGGAACAACCAAAGCTGCACATAACTGGCGAGTCGAGCGAGTATTTGTAAAAGAGGGAACAGAGATACTCGGTGCCGCACAGCTGCTGATTCGACCCTTGCCAAAACCTTTTAACGCTTTGGTGTATGTGCCTCGCGGTCCGGTTGCGGCAAAAAAGAACAGGGAAGCGGTACTCGAAGAGCTTGCTGCCTATGCTAAACAAGCATATAAGGCTGTTGCTATCTCGGTAGAACCCGACTGGGCAGAGATGCCCGAGGTAAGAGGTTGGAAGAAGACCAGTAACACTATTCTTATACCCGAAACGCTCATTTTGGATCTTGCAAAGAGCGAAGACGAACTAATGGCAGCAATGACCAAAAAGACCCGCCAGTATATTCGTAAGTCGCAAGGCGAGGCGATTGAAATCCGTAAAGTAAAGAGTAGGGAAGAGCTCGCTGCTTGTTTAGATATTTACCGCCAAACCGCTGAGCGAGCCGGTTTTGGTATTCATGACGACAAGTATTATTACGATATTTATGACGAACTTGGGGAGCATTCGCCGGTATTTGCGGCTTTTCTTGGTGAAAAGCCGGTTGCATTTTTGTGGCTCGCTATTAGCCAAGAGACAGCCTTTGAATTATATGGTGGCATGGACGACGACGGTCAGCGCCTCAGGGCTAACTATGCGCTTAAGTGGTATGCAATTGCTACCACAAAAAAATGGGGAATAGCCCGGTACGACTTTAACGGTCTCTTAAATGACGGAGTGAGTACGTTTAAACGCGGGTTTGCTGATCACGAAGATTTACTTGCGGGCACCTACGACAAGCCGTTATCACCTCTTTACACTCTGTGGTCACAAGCTCTGCCAACAGCCAAAAGGATTGTTCGTAAATTGAAAAATCGTTGATATTACTACAACAGTTATAATGCTAAAATACCCGCTACAAGGCGGGTGTTTTAGCAGTTAGGGTTTGTTCCAGGCTGTTTTTGCCATTGAAAGGCTCGGAACAACCTCGAGATTATAAGGGTCGGTAGGGTCTTTTACCTTAGCATGATAATACCCAAGGGTTGCAATCATGGCTGCGTTATCGGTACAAAGTGCTATAGGGGCATATTCGATTACTATAGGGAGCCGATCGGACAACATCTTTCGAAGAGTGCGGCTTGCCGCGACACCTCCGGCTATAACGACAGATTTTGGTGCAAAGCCATTAAAAGCTCGCTCGGTAACATCAACAAGAGTTTCGTTGGAAATTCTTTGAAAACTAGCTGCGAAATCTACGCGCTGAGCATCATTTAGGCGCGCAGGAAGCTCGTGCGAAGGAAAAGTAAAGTCGACTCCCACTTCACGCTGCACTGCTCTTAAAACGGCTGTTTTAAGGCCAGAAAACGAAAAATCATAGGGGTTTTGGAGTTTTGCTTTCGGCAAGGGATATTTATAGGGGTCTCCATCCAGAGCTGCCTTATCAACGGCCGGGCCGCCCGGATAGGGATAGCCAAGGATTTTTGCTACCTTATCATATGCCTCGCCGACGGCATCATCTTGTGTTTGTCCAAGCAATTCATAGTTGCCGTGGTTTTTGAAAAGTACAAGTTGTGAATGACCGCCACTGACAATTAATGCAAGCATAGGGAACTCTGGTTGTTTCGATGGCAGTACAAGGTTAAGATGGTCGGCTTGCTCAGTGATAAAGTTGGCGTAGACATGACCCTCAACGTGATGGACGGGGTACAGGGGTTTGTTTTTTGTTATCGCAAGTGTACGGGCTGCAAGCGTGCCGACCAAAAGAGAACCGATAAGGCCAGGTGCGTAGGTAACGGCAATCGCATCTATGTCGTCCCAGGTGAGGTTGGCATCGCTCAGTGCCTGGTTGATGACAGGGTTTATGACCTCAATATGACTGCGCGCAGCTACCTCGGGGATAACACCCCCGTAGTGTGCGTGAATATCGATCTGCGAGTTAACTACATTACTAAGAAGTTTACGGCCGTCTTCAACGACCGATGCTGCAGTTTCGTCGCAACTACTTTCAATTCCCAGGATTTTCATCTTTACAACTTTACCATATTTGGCACATACGAGGTGCTATGAATTAATTTTTACGGCTCCATCTCGAATAACCTCTATTGAGCCATCGTCAGTAATTTTAATGATCGTAGAAGGTGAACGGCCTTCGAGATTTCCGCCATCAACATAAAAATCAACGCGATCACCAAAATACTTAATGGCTTTGTCTACCGTAACAGAACCTGGTTTGCCTGGATGATTTGCGCTTGAGGTTACGAGTGGGCCGGTTTGCTCAAGAACGGCCCTAATTGTTTCATCGGCTACAACACGAAAGCCTTGTCGGCCGGTATCTTGGTGCAAATAACTGAGGTTCTTGCCAAGAGGAGTTTCAACACTGAGGGGGTTGGGCCACCACTTTTTAACCTTATTAATGTGACTCTCTGGGACGCCTAAGTCTATAAGTTGTTGAGTAGAGGCTGCAATTACCGTACCCGGTTTGTGGTCACGATCCTTTAGTGTGTACATGCGAGCCACCGCGGAAGGATCTTTAGTGCGCGCAACTAACCCATATACCGTATCGGTTGGCATCACACCTACACCTCCATTTTGAAGGAGGCGAATTGCTTCGTCGAAAGATACGATAGGGGTCTTCACAACTCCCTATTTTACCATATTTATGCAATGATTTTGATAAAAAGCTATATGCCCTACTTTTTAGCGGCAAAATAAAGGGCAAGTGCCATGCAAGCTAAGCCAATATCGCGGAAGGTAATGGGCAAGAGGAACGGGTTTGTTACCACGATACCAGCAAGTAATGCCACCCCAGTTAGCGCCGCCCATTTTGTCCTTAGACCACTTAGTAACCATATACTCAGGCCAAGTTCAATAGCTGAAAATAGTGGTAGCAAAATTGATGTTGATACAATTTGCCGTATAAAGGTAGGAAAGTAGCCTACCCAGTCACCTGGGCTTAAAAATGATGAAATTGCAGCATACGCAAATACAAAGGCTAAGCCAAAACGGAGCAATTGTTCGGTGGGGGTTCCTGAGAAAGGTTTCATATTACTGAACAACAATCGTTCCCGTATCGCTAGGGTTTAGGTGGTTGTGGTAGCCATGTGTGCCAGGGGTATTTACGGTGAAAGTCGTTGACTGTCCGGCAGCCACTGAACCAATGTTTAGCTCGGTGTCGTTAGTATGTACTGGGTGTGGGTCGGAGTCAAACTGCATGTTGGCTGCCGAGGTATTTTTAAGTGTTATGGTGGTGCCGGCTTTAACAGTAATGGTTTTAGGGCTAAAGCCACTGTCTGAATAGGTGATGGTATTGGCAGTATCGGTGGTGTTTGATTTTGTTGAAGTGGTTGGTTTGTTGGCTATATATAACCAAATACCAATGCCAGCCAAAACCACAGCACCAATAACAAGATAAAGGATGGTTTTTTTATTCATCTTTCGACACTTTCTTTTTGGTCTGCTTTACTACGTGTGCAACTGGTTCGTAACGGGGTTTTGGCGATTTGTTAAAGAGTTCACGCACTATCATTCCACTACTAATGAGCGCGACAGCAACAAGGCTGACAACATTTACGACAGGAATCATGTATAAAACACTAATAATGAGTACGCCTGTGAGCATCGTAACAAATGGGTGCTGTGGCTTTCGTCCAAGAACCAGCCGGCCAAGGTAGTAGCTGCCCAACACACCACTTACCATAAGAACGACAATCCAGCTAAGTGCGAGGGTAACGGCAAGAGGTATACCGATAATAGTCAGAAGACATACAAGTATAACCGAAGGTGCTCCAATACTCGCGGCCAGGCCAATAAGAACAGTTATGCCGGGGCGCTCAAGGGCGAGGTCGGTAAGGTTTTTAAGCTTACTAGGGAAGAGGGCGAGCAGTACAAATGCAAGCATAAGAAGTGAAAGGAACGAATAGAAAAAGTCGGCGGCGTAATTGCGCGTTGGTGCTTCTTTACGTGCCGGTGGGTCTTTACGCGTAACGGTTCCGCTAATATGCGCGCCGCTTGCCTGAGCGAGTTGACTGTGGCTGTAGTAAACCACGTTTCCGCCAACCTTTGCATTGTTGCTTACTGATAGCCCTTCGGTCGATGCTTGAAGATCGCGCCCTACGTAGCCGTCAATAGTTACATTTGAACCTGCAGCGTCAACGTCGCGGCCGTTTTTGCCGTAAAGTGTGACAGTACTGCCTGCAACCTGAAGGTCACGTCCAATAGTTGAGGTGTCGGCTGTCTTGACGACGCTTCCGGCAAGGCTTGCGTTACCATTTACGGCCCCCGAAAGAGCAACAATTTGCCCGGCAGCCCGGACATCTCCAAAAACAGTGCCCGAAATATCAACATTCATGCCGGCGCATATAACATCACCCTCAACGGTGGCGCTAATAGTAATGTTACGCCCGGCACAAAAAATGTCGCCTTTAACGGTGCCGTCAATTTCAACGTTATTGCCGGCAACAAAAATCGTATGATCAACCGTTTCGCCTTTTTTAACGACAACGGTATCGCCACCTTTAAAAGTTCCCGCTTGTGTTGCTGCGGTAAATACAAATACCGGCATGGCAAGCACAATAAGCGCCAGTAGCAGTAGTTTAATTTTTCTCATACACCCTCCTATAATCCCTTATGCTTTTAGTATACGCGTTGTCGATATTGTGACAATGTTTGCCTGGCAAGATGATAAAATGGAAGCATGAAGCAGAAGCTTGTTAAAGGGGTTCGACGCATACTGCCAACTTCGGCGGTGCATGGGCTTGAAGAAACGTACCGGCGGGCACGCGTTAAATTGGTGAGTGCTCGGTATGGAAATCCGGCAAAGAATCTTCACGTTATTGGCGTAACGGGTACAAACGGCAAGACTACAACGGTTAACTATATTAACGAGGTATTAAAAGAGGCCGGCCTAACGACCGCCATGTTTAGTACGGCAGTTATTGAGGTAGCTGGCAAGCGAAAAATTAACGATTTAAACGCAACCGTTGCTACAACCGAACGAATGCAGCAGTTCTTTCGTGATGCTAAAAAAGCCAAGGTTGACTATGTCGTACTTGAAGTAACAAGCCATGCACTTGAGCAGCACAAGCTTTCAACGGTACCTATTGAAGTCGCCGTTATGACAAACCTCACGCAAGATCACCTTGATTACCATAAAACTATGGAACGCTACGCGGCCGCCAAAGGCAAGTTATTTGCGGGTCGGCCAAAGTTTATTGTGCTCAACCGTGACGACGAATGGTTTGATTTTTTCAATCAGTTTCAAGCTGGTTCACAAAAAATTACCTATGGTGAAAGCGTCGATGCCGAAGCGCGTATTAGCAGGTACAAACTCTACAAAAAGGGTAGCGAGGCAACGATTGTCATTGATCATCAAACCAAATTAGAGCTCGCTACGGCTCTACCTGGCAAATTCAATATATATAATATGACCGCAGCGGCCGCTACGATGTATCTTTTGGGTATTAAGCTTAAAGATATTATCGAGGGAATCGCTAATCTTGAGGGTGTACCGGGCCGTTTTGAGCGTGTAGTTGAAGGCAAGGGTTTTGATGTTATTGTTGACTACGCACATACTCCTGATGCGCTTGAAAAGCTGCTCGATGCCGCCAAATCAATCACAAAAAACCGTGTTATTTTGGTGTTTGGAGCAACGGGCGACCGCGACAAAGGCAAACGGCCAATTATGGGCGAGATTGCAGCAAAATATGCCGATAGGGTCATTTTAACCGACGACGAAAGTTATAGCGAAGACCCTCAGTTTATTCGCGATCAGGTGCGCGAAGGCATTGAGCGAGGTGGCGGCAAGGTTCGAATGAACGAAATTGGTGACAGGCGAGAGGCAATTGCAAAGGCGCTCTCGATTGCTATGAAAGGCGATACTGTGCTTATTACGGGTATGGGGCACGAACAGTTCCGCATTATAAACGGCGAGCGACACCCCTGGAACGACGGCGACGTTGTTCGTGAGATTCTTAAAGAAAAGAAAACCGTATAGCGAAACCACTAGATAGCTAATAGTAGCTTTCATGGCGAACAGCATGACTCCACCGAAGTACAATACGTTCGCCGAGTTGCGCCCATAACGTGTATACGAGAGGATTTACTACAACGTCGTATGCCCCTATGTAATCGGTTACTTCTTTATTGAAGCTGGTTTTAAACCGACCAATACCGTAATGGGGGTGATTGGGGTTATCAATTTGGTCAGAAGGCGGGGCGCCGCAAAGATCATGAATAGTTGAGCCTTTTTCTTTGGCCCATTTTATAACTTCCCACTGCAGTAAATGACTTGCGCCATAGACGCTGCGGTTTCGTACGGAGGCGCCATCTTTATACGTGCTTTTTTTGCCAAACGTAATGGCGTAGGCGCCGGCAACTGGTTTGTTTTCGACATAAGCAAAAAACAATTGGCCCAGACCAGCTTTTTCATACCGCTGCCAAAATTCTTTGTAGTAATTATAACTACGTATAGCAAAAGAACCAGCTGCAGTTTCGGACAGTAGCTTATACATGATATTGCAATGCTTTTCGTTGGCAGGAACACGTTTGACCGTTACGCCATCGCGCTCGGCGCGGCGAATAGCATGTCGCCCTTTTTGGTTAAGCGAAGCCATAATCGTGTCAAGATCGGGTGAGAGATTGAGGGTGACGGTAGAAAAATTTGGTTGAATCGGACGTACTTTTACGAGGCGTAGCTTTAAAAGATCAGCGAGCGTTTCCTTTGCTTTTATAAGCTCAGGCTCAATTTTGATCGCAAAAACACCATGGCGTGAGGCAAAAGCCTGGAGTGGCTCTAAGAGTGCATCGAGTTCACGAACAGAGGCTATGCCGGGGCCCTTGGGTAGATACCATAGTTTGTAGATACCCAAAAACCGTCGTTCTAAAACAGTTATTGCAATAGCATTCGCCACAATAAAGCGCGGTATCCAGCCGCCAAGCTTTTTTTGCCCAGCAAATTCGTAGCCCTGAAATACGTTGCCGCCGTCTGGGTTGGCAAGTATGCGCGAGTTCCAGCTTTTTATCTCTTCTTGCGATGCGAATCGAACAGCCATTACCGCTATTGTACAAGAGCTTTGTACGAAAGAGAATGCCTAAGGGTTGACATTACAGATGAGATGCTAAAATAGATAGTAATGAGTGAAGAATTAATTAGCGCTTTCGATATTAGGGGAACAGAAGAAACTGGATTAACAGTTGAGTGTGCCTGGAATGTAGGCAAGGCGCTCGCTGATTGGCTGCCAACAGCGGGCAATGTAGCGGTGACGTATTTGCCAACGCAAGAGCGCATTGCTAATGCGGTCATTGAAGGGTTACGGCTACAAGGTCGCAATGTTGTTAATGGCGGAAGCGGGGATCGCAAAGCTGCTAAGACACTTATTGCAAGTGGTGGGCTTTCGGGTGCTGCGGTTGTTGGGTACGACGAGGCTGAGAAAGTCATAACTATTGAACTTTACCGCGAAAACGGCAAGTTAATTGATAGCGAAACCGGCCTACAAGAAATCCGCGAGGTTGTTCAAGCTGGTAACTTTGTGCCAGCTGCCGCCAAGGGCGACCTGCTTAAGATGGCATAGCGCATAAAACAACAAAAAATTAGCACTCGAACCTTGTCAGTGCTAATTTTTTTATTTACAATAAGTATGCACTAAGTAACGGAGGAAATTAATGAGCACACCAATCAAACCTCTGGCGGATCGTGTTGTTGCGGTTCGAGAAGAAGCAAGAACTCAGACTGCAAGCGGTATTTATTTACCCGATAACGCCAAAGAAAAGCCAGTTTTGGCTGTCGTAAAAGCTGTTGGCCCAGACGTAAAGGGCATTAAACAAGGCGATAAAATTGTATACAAAGAATATTCAACAACCGAGCTAACGATTGATGGTACGGAATATTTGATCGTAAAAGAAGAAGACGTACTAGCTACGGTGTAGTCAGTCGGGCGTCGCTATATATTCTTTTTCAGGCGCACGTTTCCCGCTGATAGATCAAAGCGGGAAGCTCTCGGAAACGAGAGCGCCGTTCAAAAGAAATATAGCTCCGCCCTCTAGCACGTTAATTGAGGAGGAAAAATGGCTAAAAAAGTTTTCTATGATGAAGATGCACGTGAGCGTGTACTGAATGGGGCAAAGGCACTGTATGATGCCGTAAAGGTAACCTATGGTCCTAAAGGTCGCAATGTGGTCATTGCCAAAGGTTATGGTGGTCCAACCGTAACGCACGATGGTGTCACGGTGGCCGAAAGTGTTGACTTGCCCGAAAACGACGACGAAACACTTGGCTACAAAGTTGGCGCCGAGTTGATTAAGCAGGCTGCGAGCAAGCTTAATAAAGTAGCTGGTGACGGCACCACTACGGTAACTGTTCTTACTTACAACATTCTTAAAGAGGCAAATCGCCTAATTGCTGCTGGTCACAACCCACAGGAACTCCGCAAGGGCATTGAAGCAGCAGGCGCCGAGGTGGTTAAACAGCTCGATAGCCTTGCCGAGAGCATTGAAGGCAAAAAAGACCGTGTAGCCGAGGTCGCTACCATTAGCGCGGGGGATGAAAGTATTGGTAAGTTGATTGCCGATGTTATTGCCAAAATTGGTAAAGACGGCGTGGTTACGGTTGAGGCTGGCCAGGGTCTTGAAATGGAGGCTGAGGTTGTTGAAGGCTTTAGTCTTGACCGTGGCTTTGTAAGTGCCCTGTTTGTGACTGACGTAAACCGCCAAGAGGCTGTGTACGAAAAACCAGCAGTGCTCATTACCGACAAAAAGATCTCGAGCGTGCAAGAATTTTTGCCAATGCTTGAAAAGCTAGCTCAAGCTGGTAAAAAAGAGGTGGTGCTGGTTGCGGATGATGTTGAAGGTGAGGCGCTGAGCGTTCTTGTTCTCAACAAACTAAAGGGCGTATTTAACACAGTTGCTGTAAAAGCACCGGCCTTTGGTGACCGTCGTAAGGAGATTCTTGAGGACATCGCGATTCTTACAGGCGCAACCGTCATTAGTGACGATCGCGGTATGACGTTTGAAAACGTCGGTCTTGAAGTACTCGGCTCGGCTCGTAAAGTGATTGTTGGTAAAGATGAAACGACGATTATTGAAGGTGCTGGTTCGGCGCGCGACGTAAAAGCTCGAATTGAACAAATTATAGGCCAAGCAGAAAATGCTGCCAGTGAGTACGACAAAGAGCAGTACGAAAAACGTGCCGCTGCGCTTTCGGGTAAGGTTGCGGTTATTAAGGTAGGTGGCGCAAGTGAAACCGAAATCGACGAAAAGAAATTCCGCGTTGACGACGCGGTAGCTGCTACAAAAGCAGCACTCGCTGAAGGTATTGTTGCCGGTGGTGGTGTAACGCTCGTTAACCTTTCGGCGGGTATTACGGTAGATGGAAGTAACAGCGAAAGCGCGGGCCGTCAGATTCTTAAAAACGCGCTCCGCCAACCATTCTTACAAATTATGGCAAACGCTGGACTTAACAGCGAAGCACTTCTTGCACAAGTTGAAGCCGCAAAGCCGGGTATGGGTGTAAATGTTATGAAACCCGAGGCTGGTTTGGTAGATGTAAAGAAAGCCGGCGTCATTGACCCAGCTCGTGTTACAAAAGAGGCTGTTCAAAACGCAGTTTCTATTGCCTCAACGGCCGCAACAATG
>DATCYU010000017.1:0-4528 GCA_036526295.1 Saccharimonadales bacterium (SeqCode)
CTAACTGGTGTGGAAACACGAGAGGCGAGAGTGACCAGACAAAATCAGCCCTCCGATGCACTGATTCATCAACACCATAGGCACCGCCAATAATAAGCACTACTTGCCGCGACCGTTCAAGCGGCTCGAGTAGCTTTTGTGAAAGTGCAGGGGAATCAATCATCTTACCACGCTCATCCAGCAATAAAACAAAATCATCGGGCTTAAGCTTTAAAAGTATGCGCTCAGACTCGTCCTGACGCGCCATAAGGCCCTCACGGGCTGAATGTGGCAACAGGACCCATTCTGTATTAAATGGCTGCTTTAAGCGCGTTTCATAACGCCTGACACCTTCGTCTATCCAGTTTTCGTGGCGACGGCCTACGGCAATAATTTTAATAGCCATTAAACCCTGAGTTTCTCGGCCATGGCCGCAAGTGCCGTATGATCGGGCGCACTTTCGGTGTCTTGAGGAGCTTTGTATTCGGCAACGATATTAAAGGGAATGAGCTGCACGTGCGCATGCGGCACATCTACCCCCACAATTCGTTCGCCTACATATTTTACGCCCAGCACTTCGCGCATACGGAGCGCAATTTTTTTTGTAGCGGACATAACTGCTGTGTAGTCATCATCATCGAGATCCCACACAAATTCTACCTGTTTTTTAGGGATAACCAGCGCATGACCCGGTTGAATAGGGTGGATATCTAGAAACGCCAGCACACGGTCGTCTTCATATATTTTGTGCGAGGGAATTTCGCCCTTAACGATCTTTGTAAAAATTGACTCTTCCATACCTTAAGTATAGCGCGTTCATCTGGTATAATCATCGGCAAGGAGAGATGCAGGAGTGGTTGAACTGGCCGCTCTCGAAAAGCGGTAAGGTGAAAGCCTTCGAGGGTTCGAATCCCTCTCTCTCCGCCAGGAGGAATTATTTACATGGCAGAACAAACGCATCACACAACAACTCAACCACAACAAGAAAGCGGACTGGCGATTGCATCGCTTGTGCTCGGGGTTATTTCAATGACCGGCCCAGGGCTTCTTTTGGGCATACCCGCCATTATTACCGGCGCTATGGCACTTAAGCGCAACCTTGCGGGCCGCGGCCTTGCCCTTGCGGGGCTTATTACGGGTATTGTCAGCACGGTATTTTCTATTTTGTTTATACTGTTTATTGTCATTATGCTGATGATTGGCATCTGGGCTGACAACGGTAGCGGCACCTACCGCTACCAACCTATGCCACGCTACCACCAAATGCAGTCATAGAAGGTTGCCCACAAATAAAAAAGCGAGCCGCGCAGGTTCGCTTTTTTTGTTTGGCTACATGTTTCTATGTTTTGCCAGCCATTTTTCTATTAGATAAAGGGCTGTTACGCTTTGACCGTCATCTATATCTCCGGCTTCAACCATATCGCGCACACTATCAAGGCTAAAAAAATCACCCTTTGCAATAAGGCCGTTGTCTTCGGCCTGAGCCCGTTCGCCTAAAGTGAGCTCGCGAGCTAGTAAAGTCGTCGTTCGTTCAGTCATAAAACCATCACACACTCTTGTACTTTGGAGCTTTTCCCAGCTATTTGCGGCGATTCCAGTCTCTTCGGCAAGCTCGCGTTTTGACGCTTCAATAATGTCTTCGTTTTCGCCACCACCGCCCGGGAGCTGCCACCGCCAGCACTTGGCGGGGTAGCTATAGGCGTAAATAAGGTAAATTTCGTTCTTTTCGTTGAGCGCACCAACAATAACCGAATCTTTCGATTCAAAAAAACCGTAAATACCTTCTTTGCCAGTTGGCGTAATGACCGCATCCTCGTGAACTCGCATCCAGGGATTTTGATATACGATTTTTGAAGAAAGGGTTTTCCAGGGGTTTTTCATATGTTAATTATATCAAGCAGAATCTTCACCGCAGAAAAACCAAACGGTGCTATGCTATGTGTATCATGATCGTAAAAGAGCGAGACCTACCTCGTCTGCGCCAAAAGCATCGCAACAAAGATATCATTTTAGCCTTAGGTAGTTTTGATTTATTACATTACGGACACATTAAGTACCTTGAGTGGTGCAAACATGGTGATATTTTGGTGGTTGCCGTAAATTCCGACAAAGAGATACGCGCCCGCAAAGGCAACTCGCGGCCAATAATCGGCGAAGAGGATCGTCTGAAATTACTGGATGCTCTGAGACCTATAGATTATGCTCTTTTGGCAATATGGGATGGCGGAACGTATGACGAGGTCAGTTACCGGATTGCCGAACGGCTAGCGCCAGACACCGTCGTACTCTATAACGAATATGCTCATGAGGTTCCTGAGTGGTCTGCCCGGGTGCCCGGAGCACGCATCGTCATTGATATACAACTCAACAACACAGATCATCAATACCATCCTCCTAAGTCAGAGTGAGGAAAACATCAGAAAACAATAACAGAGGTTATAAATAACCTCTGTTATGCTAATTTTCACTTGGTACACCCGACAGGATTCGAACCTATGGCCTTCGGCTCCGCAAGCCGACGCTCTATCCAGCTGAGCTACGGGTGCAAAATGCGGCGTCATACGCTTTCTCACGAAAGGGTATGGCTCCGCTTTTCGTGTAACTAGAAGGTACTTTCAACCACCCTAAATAAGCAGTGAACATCGGGTATTGTACCACGTACACCTGTTATGAAGCAAGATCTATCAGATACGAAGTTTTCGAATAAGCCGATCGATCAAATCAAGATGAAGCTCTTGCATAGGAAGGCGAGCGCCAAGCATATCAACAATTGCTTCGCCAGCCTCTTCAGGGAAGTAAACGGTTAATCCAGCCCTAAAGCGTTTAACGGGAACGAGCATGATTGAGTATTCGCCATCATCATGAATGACACCAAACGACTTAAACTCGTTAAATGCGTAGAGTTTATCGTTTACAT
The DNA here is from genome assembly GCA_036526295.1 of Saccharimonadales bacterium (SeqCode). Lineage (GTDB taxonomy): Bacteria > Patescibacteriota > Saccharimonadia > Saccharimonadales > Saccharimonadaceae > CAMLKC01. The sequence goes on from DATCYU010000017.1 coordinate 2,897, forward strand.
GCAAGCCTTGTCGGCTCAAGGTGTAATCAAGAACGCGCGGCGGGCGATGGGTGTACACAACAAGGGCAGCCGCCATTACCGGAATAAGAATTGCGAACGAAAGTGATTGCATAACAAATAGCGCCAGGGCAATCAAGGCAATAACAACCAGCGAAAAAAGAAAGAACCATCCAAACCCTTTTTCATGGTGAATATACTCATGTGCCTGCCATCTGACCGGTTCTGGATCAAACGATTCTTCCTGCATAGGTTCAATCTCATCTTCAGGTACATCAGAAGCAAGCTGTTGTTCTTGTGGCTGCGCGTCTGGGCGCAGGGTAACAACGGGCTGACTACCCGTTTGCACGGGGTTCTGGAGCGGCTCGGTCGCATAAGGTGTCGACTGAGAAACCGGCTGTTCTGGTTGTTGGGGTCCTTGAGGACCCTTCTCGGGTTGCATAAATTTAGTATAGCACGAGCAGATTTTAGACAAACCGCATTTTGTCTTTTTTGTTGCTTAAGCTTACACAGCAGAGTTATCATTAAAAGCAATGACGCAAATCACATCACTTCGCACAACTTTTTCGGGTACTATTATCACCCCTGCAGATGCAACCTATGACACTGCCCGTAAAGTATATATGGCAGCGGGGTCACCCCTTGCTATTTTAGTACCCGCTACTACCAAGGATATCGCGAGCGCTATAGCGTTTGCCCGTAAAAACAACCTCCCGCTTTCCGTCCGGAGCGGGGGGCATAGCAGTATGGGACATAGCACCAACAACGGTGGCATTGTGATTGATATGAGTAAGTTTAATGCAGTGACCATACTTAATGAGGCTGATGGATTAGTTCGAGTGGGGAGTGGTGCGGTGTGGAGTGAAGTCGCAAAGCAGCTAAAGCCACACAGCCTCGTTATCTCAGCGGGCGACAGCGCCTCGGTTGGCGTTGGTGGCCTCACTGTAGGTGGCGGCATTGGCATTATGGTTCGTAAATACGGTCTGGCGATTGATCAACTTGTAGGCGCCGAGGTAGTAACCGCCGACGGAAGGGTATTACGGGCTAGTAAAGATGAAAACGCGGACTTATTTTGGGGTATTCGTGGCGGTGGAGGCAATTTTGGCATTGTAACGCATTTTGACTTTGCCGCGCATCATCTTCGCCAAGTTTTCTTTGGTCCTGTTATGTATAAGCTCGACAATTTGAAAGGTCTTCTTACTGGTTGGCGGGACACTTCACGACAGTCTCCACGCGAACTAACTACCACATTGGTAGTCATGCCGGGTTTTGGCGGCAATCCACCGTTTGGGCAGCTTCTTTTTTGCTACGCCGGAGATGATGAGGTGGCCATGAAGAAAACACTGGCGCCGTTTCTTAAAATCGCACCCGTAGTTAGCCAACAAATCACAAAAATGCCCTATGCTCATGCGCTGCAAGAAGCTCACCCCCCAGCCGGACTCGTGCCGAGTGTGAAAGATGCGCTTATTGAGCATCTTGACGATTCATTCATAGACATTATTACAACAATATATACAAATGCAACCAATAAAATGATGTTTTTACGTAGCTTGGGTGGTGCCGTTAATGAAGTGCCGGTTGGTGAAACAGCCTACGCACACCGTAATCATGAGGCCTTATTGGTATGCGCTGTTT
>DATCYU010000018.1:0-3934 GCA_036526295.1 Saccharimonadales bacterium (SeqCode)
TCCCACCCCCTAAACTGTACGGAGGAGTCTCTAACTAAGTCTCTGCATTCTGAAAGCCGTTCTAGAACATTCGGTTGTTCGTTGGCGGGGTGAAGCTCTAAACGCCAGTAGGCATGGCTTTTTAGCTTTATATTTGTGGCATCAAACGTCTTTTCTTCATTCATAGGTCTTTATCCCTCTTAGTATAAGGCTTTGGTGCTTTTGGATGTTTAGTAGTTCCGCTGTACTTTTCCAAAAATCGTTTGACAGTTTTTTCCGTAATATTATCAAACAGCTCAACAAGACGCTCTTCGTTCTTATCCTCCACCATATCCAGTATTCGTCTAAGTTCTAGCTCGGTGGCTTTCTTGCTGCTTGGCTTGCCTTTCAATCCGCGTACATACATGTCATCGCGTATAAGCTTGTATTTACTTTTTGGAAGTTGTCTCTGTCCTTTAGGCCAATCCTGTATACAGAGCGTTGGATATTTGCCGAACTCGTTTATTTGTATTGCTACAAATTGCCTTTCGGAACCGTCCTCTTTTTCCACCGCAAAGAGCTTGATCGTGTATGACAGTGGCTCGCTTGAGTATTTATTGATACACTCCTGAACTTTGTCCAGGTCGTTAAAAGACGCCATCTGTTCGGGCGTACAGCCTACGAAATCTAAGTTACCATGCGTATCATCATTAACTCCGATGATAAGCGTTCCCGCACCCCTTGAATTAGTAAAGGCAAGAACTGCACGAATTGTTCTAGCCTGTTCCTCAGTCATATCAGCGTCGCCCTCAGACCATATGAAACCACGCTTATATTCCAGACGGACAGTTTCTTTTTCTTCTGCAATAATGATTCGTTTTAGACCGTCCTCGTCCATGCAACAATTATATTTCAAATTCCATAAAATACTAACACCCTTAGGTCAAAGAGATTGGTGATCATTTTTTAGACGAGGACCTATCTCACGAAAATAGATTGAGGTGTAAACAACTTGTATTTCCAGCAGGATTTTGGGTTGATGAAAATAAAAAAGTTTACACACCCGAAATTAGTCCTCTTTACAGATTAGCGAGAACCAAAAAAGACTCTCCAGTAACTGAAAAGTCCTTTATGGTGCGAGTACAGGGACTCTAACCCTGGACCTCTTCCATGGCAAGGAAGCGCTCTAACAGCTGAGCTACACTCGCATAAGTGTAAGTACTTGGTAATTATACAAAAGAAACGGCATGCGTGCAACTATTTTCTTGCATTCGTAAAGCCCTCTATCAGATGAGAACACGCTCGCCCTAGCAATAGCGATGATGTGCTATAGGCGCAGTTTACGCAAAAATTGAGCGTTTAGGGCAACAATAATAGTTGAAAGCGACATAAGCACAGCGCCCACGGCGGGCGACAGCGTAAAGCCAAGCGACGTTGCCACACCAGCCGCCAGCGGTATGGCAACCACGTTATACCCCGCAGCCCACGCGAGGTTTTGACGCATTTTACGGTAGGTTGCGCGCGCCAGCTTGATAGTTTTTACAATCCCACCGGGGTCACTCGAAGCTAAAATAATACCAGCCGATTCTATAGCGACATCTGTTCCGGCACCAATCGCAATACCAACGTCTGCCTGCATAAGTGCCGGCGCATCGTTTACACCGTCGCCAACCATGGCAACACACTGACCATTTTTTTGAAGTTCTTTTACTTTAGCTGATTTGTCCTCGGGGCGAACTTCGGCCATATACTCATCGAGCCCAAGCTCGCGCGCTACATATGCCGCCACGGCCTTAGAATCACCCGTTATCATTGCCGTACGAATGCCCATTTCTTTGAGTGCCTTTATAGCCCTGCGCGATTCGTCTCGTATTTGGTCAGCCACAGCAATCGCGCCAATAACCTCGGTTTCTTTTATAAGGTATACCTCGGTTTTACCGGCCTTGGCGGCTTGTTTAGTTTTTGCCGCAAGAGTAGCCGGTACGCTTATTGCCTTTTCTTCAATAAAGCGGTGACTGACCGCATAGTAGGTTTTGCCACCAGGCAAGACACCTTGCACCCCAAAGCCAGGTAGGGCCGTGAGTTTTTTAACTTCGCGCAGTTGCACGTGTTGTGCTTTTGCCTTTTGGACAATCCCCTTGCCTATAGTGTGTTCGCTTTGCCATTCAAGGCTCGCGGCCAGACTCAAAATTTCATCTGTTTTATAACCAGCTGCCGCCCAGATATCAGTAACACCCTGCTGGCCTTTTGTAAGCGTGCCAGTTTTATCAAACAAAACAACATCAATTCGGCGGGCCGTTTCAAGCGCCATTCGCTGGCGAAAAAGCAAACCACTGCGCGCGGCCATTGTCGTAGAAATAGCAATCACCAAAGGTATTGCCAACCCGAGTGCATGCGGACACGCAATCACCAATACCGTCACTACCCGGGTAAGTATAAATGCCGCCGATTCATGCCCGAAAAGCCACCACATAAATGCAGTAAGCAGTGCGGCGCCAATGGCAATAAAGGTAAGATAGAATGCCGCTCGGTCAGCAAGCACCTGCGTTTTTGATTTACTATTTTGCGCCTCGGCAACCAGCCTCATAATGCCCGCTAGCATTGTATTATTACCCGTTTTTACGACTTTAATAGTTAGCGCGCTGTTGCCGTTTATAGTACCCGCAGCCACCTGTAAAGAAGGTGCTTTTTTAACCGGCGTCGATTCGCCCGTAAGCATTGATTCATTGACTTCAGATTCACCCTCAATTACTTCACCGTCCGCAGGTACCTTAGCACCTGGCCGTACCAGCACTCGGTCGCCAACTTTTAGCTCGTGCACCGAAACGCTTTTTACACCTGTTTTGGTGAGTAGATCGGCCACGTCGGGTAAAAGCTTTGCCAGTTCTTTTAGCGCTCCTTGGGCATTTTGAATCGAGGCCATTTCCATCCAGTGGCCAAAAATCATAATGGTAATAAGCGTGGCTAGCTCCCACCAAAAATCCATGCCATCAATAAGTCTCAACGTAATAGCAAGGCTATAGCCAAAAGCTACGGTAATTGCCATAGAAATAAGGGTCATCATGCCGGGCTGGCGATCTGCAATTTCTGCCTTTGCACCTATTAAAAAAACTCGCCCCGCATACCAAAACAACACAAGCCCAAAGATAGCCGGAATATACTGGCTACCCGCAAACGCAAGTTGGTAATGAAACCAGGTTTGAATAGAATCTGAAAACAACAGCACTGGCACCGTAAGTACCAGACTCCACCAAAACCTTTGTTGAAACATGGCAGGCGAATGGCCAGCATGCTTATTATGTTCAGCGTGGTTCATAGTAGCGTGATGCGGGTGCGAATGATCCATTCTATGCCTTTACTACCGGCTGCCGTAAGATTGTTCGGAGTTTTTCGGGCGACACTTTTCTAAAGTCGCTAAAGTAAATTTCGTGGTGCTTGCCAGTTAGTTTAAAGTGATTACCGGGAATAAACTCGTTATGCATTTTTGCGAGAATGTCAGTTTCGTCGTCAAAAGAGCCGATGTGGAGTGTTTGCACACAAATACCCTCATTCAGCGTTTCAAACCGCACTTTCGCAAGGCTTACCGGTGGGTCTTTCTCGGCCACTTTTTGAACTGACTCGTTAAACATTTCCTGCGTGATCCAATCTGGCTGCATAATCATCAACGTAAAGTCCCACTGCGATTTATCGCGGCTCGTAAACGTTGACATGTCTTTTGCCCACCACAAACCTTCAAGCGGCATAACGGTATAGTCTTTACCGAGTTTTTGTTTGCTGGCAAATTTTAGTTTATAAGCAACCGGGTAGAGCGCCGCAATAGCGTCTTTAAACTCCTGGCTGGTATTTGGATCGCCATGGCCGTCTACCATAAGGTACTGCATTTGCGGCACCTCTAAAATGCGAAATTGGTGGTTTTTTGCCGTATAAGCGTCGAGAGTCTTTTTAAAGTCTACCTTCATAGCTTAATGGTAGCAAA
>DATCYU010000019.1:0-4825 GCA_036526295.1 Saccharimonadales bacterium (SeqCode)
AAGCCGAAAAAGCAACCAAGGCAATCGCTGAAAATGGCAAGCCTTCGTATATGCGCCTTGCCCGCGAAGGTACACCAATTTTTAGTACCAACGAATCGCCCTTTGAGATTGGCAAAGCCTATATACTGCGCGAAGGCAACGATGTAAGCCTGCTTGGCACCGGCACTATGACCTACCAGCTTTTAATAGCAGCTAAACACCTTGAAGAGCACGGCATTATGGCCGAGGTTGTGCATGTTCCAACCGTAAAGCCGCTCGATACCGAAACAATCCTTGCGAGTGTTCATAAAACTGGGCGGGCCGTAACGGCCGAAGAAGCCCAGGTGGCTGCTGGATTTGGCGGCGCGGTGGCTGAACTACTTGGCGAAAAGCTACCTACTCCTATAAAACGAATAGGTATGCAAGACCGCTTTGGTGAAAGTGGTGATCCAGATGAACTTATTGCACATTTTAAACTTGATGCTGCATCAATTGCGGAGACAGTCCGGCAATTTGTTAACGAAGTACCGCGGTATCACCAAGGATTTTAAGGGGGGATTATGGGACTAACCATTAAACAAATTCGCGATAATACCGTTCGCGCCAGGCATCTTATGCAGCGTACCAGGACACAAAAGTTTGCCGTGGGTGCATTTAATATCGACAACCAGGAAACACTTATCGCGGTATCTAAAGCTGCTCAAAAACTTCAGTCACCCGTATTGGTTGAGGTGAGCCACGGCGAGGTGCAGGCAATTGGTCTTGAAAACATTCGCGATATGGTTGATAACTACCGAGCTGAGTATGGTGTCGAGATGTATCTTAACCTCGACCACAGCCCAACAGTCGAAGATTGTAAACGCGCTATAGACGCCGGCTTTGAGTTCATACATATTGATATTTCGCAGGCCAATCACGATGCCACAACCGAAGAAATCATTGAAAAAACCAAAGAGGTGGTAGAATACGCTAAGTTTACAGGCGCGCTTGTTGAAAGCGAACCACATTACTTTGGCGGGTCGTCGAACCTTCACACTGAAACCATCGACTACGAAGAAATCAAAAAAACGTTTTCAACACCCGAAGGCGCAAAAGCATTTGTTGATGCCACTGGAATCGACACCTATGCGGCTGCCGTCGGTAACCTCCACGGGAAATACCCTGTGCCAAAAGAGCTCGACCTTGAGCTACTGCAGCGAATTCGCGATGCCATTGGTTGCCAAATTAGCCTTCATGGTGGAAGTGGGACGCCGCTTCATTACTTTGAAGACGCCGCTAAAATTGGTGTCAGTAAAATTAACATAAATAGCGATATGCGCTATGTGTTTCGAAAAACACTCGAAAAGGTATTGGCCGACAATCCCGACGAATACGCCATTGTAAAGCTGATGCCTACCGTATATGACGCTGTTCAGGCTGTTGTTGAAGAAAAGATCGCCGCATTTGGCAGCGCAAAAAAGGCGGTTTCGTAAATGCCCAGGCGCGTTCCGGTAATGCTGGCCGTTGGCAAGGCGTCGCAGGATGTTTTTTTGCAAAGTAGCAAAGACTTTCAGCCATATAGACACAGGGGTGTGTTGTATGAACAGCTACCGCTTGGCAAAAAAATTCACGTTGATGACATGGTAATTACCACGGGTGGCAACGCCACTAACGTGGCAGTAACCTTTGCGCGCCAGGGGCTTCACAGTAAATACGCCTGGGAGCTCGGCACCGACAATATCAGCAATTCGATTTTAGCTGCATTAGATGAAGAAGGTGTCGATACCACCGCTGTTCATCAGCGCGAAGGCTTTAAGCCAAGTTATTCAACCATTTTACTTGCGCCGAATGGTGAACGTACTGTTCTTAACTACGTTGGAACTCCTATTAATATCCATCGTAGACCGGTTAATGTACAAACGATTTTTAAAGGCGTTGATTGGGTATATCTTTCATCAATTAATGATATGGCATTTTTGGACGAGCTTGTGACGACTGCCAAGGCCGACGGTGTCAAAATTATGATGAACCCATCGGGCCTCGAGCTTGAACACGCCGCAAAACTAAAGACAATTTTAGAAGATGTTGATGTGGTTGCGCTTAATAAAGAGGAGGCCCAGTTACTCGTATCGGGCGAAACGCTTGAAGAGCTCGTTCGCCATCTTACACACTATTGCCCGGTGGCAATTGTAAGCGACGGTCCTAATGGCGTTATGGCAACCGACGGCGAGACAATTGTACGAGCCGGCATGTATGAAGACGTAAAAGTTGTTGACAGGTTAGGTGCGGGTGATGCCTTTGGATCGGGTTTTTTGAGCCAGTGGGCACAAGGGGCTACTCTAAACGATTCGATTATTTTTGCCAGTGCCAATTCAACCTCAGTTGTTACAAAAATTGGTGCAAAAGCCGGCATTTTGCATGCGCCGAACAAGCTGCATGCGATGCCTATTCACGAAAAGCCGTTTTAACCATAAACATGATAGAATAAGAGGGAAAAGAACAGTTTTTCGCTGGGCGAATCGTTCGCTTAGCGAAAAAATAATAGGGGAATCATGGCAAAATTTTTACGCGACCTACTAGATGCCGAAGAGCCGATCTTTACCGCCTCTTTGCAGCAACTTGAACAAGCCAGTGGTCACCCGGGGGCTGACGTGCGTCTTATTGCAGATATTACCGCCAAGGCACACGACCGAATGCGTAGGCTCGGGCTCGACCCTTCAAATACAACTGGCCGAGAGTTTTATTATGCACTACTGGCACGCATTGTAGCTGATAACGAACGAGTCACGAAGCTGGTGGGGGCAACCGATAGCAGCGACGTTAAAAAACTCGTACCGCTGCTTATTAAAGCAGCGAATAAGGTCACGTTTAACCGTAAGGTATTTGTTATGAAGCGCGAAAAAGCCAAGGAGTTCCTACGGCAAATGCCACCAAAAAACCTTATGCAAAAACTTGGTTATGAAACTGTCGATGCCATGTTCGAGAATGAGGATTTTGACGAACTTTACACCGCACTTCGTTTTTCAGAAGGCAGTGACTGGCTGAATCAATACGACGAACAGCTTAAAACTGTAACACCAGCCGACTACGAGGAACGTGATATTCGAATACTTGCTATGGATCATGCCAAGTATGTTGATTTAGCCGAACACTTTACCCAAAAGAAACTCCATAATGTTACTCACACAAAAGAAATGGGCACGATTGTGGTCGTACCGCTTCGCGAGTCGCATTCTAAGGGGCTAACACTTAAAACGCTACCACTGTTGTTTCATTATATGAACGAGGTAAAGCTGTATTCAAACTACTTCAAGCTTAAATCAAAGCAGCCAAACTTTGGTGAAACTGTTGTAACAACGCTTATTGCTGACCCTGGTACGGCAAGTCAAATGGCTGGTCAGTACATTCACTGGCGAGTCATTCAGCGTTACTATGGCAAACTAAAAGACGAATCACACAAAGAGGCTTTTGAGCCCCACGTACAGCCGGAGGACCTTCACTGGCGCAAGGCCGAAGATCTACTATACCAAATTGATCCCCAGATGGAATTTTGGCAAGACCTGGACTACGTAGGTCTTATATTTGATAACCTGCCGGTTTCAGCCAATTTTGTTGACATGTCACTTAGCCACGCAAATAATATTTCGTACGAAGATCGTTACTATTACCACATGCGTGAAAGCCTATGGAACGAGATTTTTATTCGTTACATGAGCTATCCTAACCTTGAACAACAGGTGTTAAAACAACTTGATAACGATATGATTGCGCCAGAACGGCTGAAAGTGTAAACGGAGACAATATGAGATATCAAATTTGTGTATCGGGTGCGGCGAGCGGTGATACGGTTCATACCTCTCACGAAATGGCCTTTGAGCTAGGCAAAGAGATTGCCCTAGCCGGAAAAACCCTTTTAACGGGCGCAACCGTTGGTTTGCCGCACTATGCGGCGCGCGGCTTTAAGAGCGTTGAAGGCCCTAAAGGGGTGTCGGTTGGTTTTTCGCCCGCGAGTTCGTTCCGCGAACACGTTGCCGTTTACCGGTTGCCTACCATTGAATTCGACTACATTAACTTCACGAGTATGGAGTATGTTGGCCGTGATGTGCACCTCGTGCGCAGTTGCGATGGGCTTATTACGGTTGGTGGGCGTATGGGTAGTCTGCATGAACTTTCAACAGCCCTTGAAAGCCGAAAGGTGTGCGGAGTGCTACTGGGTAGTGGTGGCCTTGCCGACTACGTACAAACCCTGTTGAAACATGTTGAAGCGCCAGGTGCAAAAGAAGTTATTTTTGATACCAATCCCAAACGATTAGTCGAAAAGGTCGTAAAGGCTCTCGATGCAAAATACGCTGACTTTCAAGACGACGGAACTGACAGCCAGGTAAGCCCCCGCCGAGCCGGTGAAGGTTAAGTGTGATGGACGGCGACTAAGGTGCTCGAGTTGATAGGCAAAGAGTAGTATACTAGTTGGGATGAATCAAAAATTCCAGCTACAAACCAAGTATCAACCAACTGGTGATCAGCCAAGTGCTATCGCCCAGCTTGTAAGCGGACTGGAAAAGGGTGAACGCGAACAAACGCTGCTAGGTGTAACAGGTAGTGGTAAAACCTTTACGATGGCGAATATTATACAGAATCGCCAAGTGCCCACGCTTGTGTTAGCGCATAATAAAACTCTTGCAGCACAGCTATATAGCGAATTTAAGGCGTTTTTTCCCGAAAACGAAGTTCATTATTTTGTGAGCTACTTTGATTACTATCAACCAGAAGCGTACATTTCGAGTAGCGACACCTACATTGAAAAAGACAGCAAAATTAACGACGAAATCGACCGTTTGCGACATGCGGCAACCTCGGCACTTCTCAC
>DATCYU010000020.1:0-2832 GCA_036526295.1 Saccharimonadales bacterium (SeqCode)
CGAAATCCAAGGCCTGTTTATACCTGCTGTTGCAAAAGCTATAGAGCAGCAAATAAAAACTTTCGCCAAGTAGTTTTATATGCTATAAAGAATATATGAATAGCCCACAGTATGCAGTATCGTGGTGGCGCACCGACAGTCAAACTGGCGGTTTCTTCCGTGTTTTAAAATAGCACGTACAAAAGTTTAAAAATATCGATGAGACCGTCAGATGGTCTTATTTTTAAATTAACATAATCTTTACAGGAGAAAACCATGCCTTACAATATAGAAACACCTAAAAAACTGCGCACTCAAGACATTGAAGCCGCAGCCGAGCTTACCGCTCTTGGATTTGGCCGAAACGCCGACGACCACAACCTACGCGATACCACTGATCATCTTAATGCTGCTGATCATATTCAGTTAGTTCGTGACGAAGAAAGGTTAGTTGGTTTTGCTGCCTACCGGAGATTACTTTGGCGGTCGAGCTGCTGAACTTGCGGGAATCGTTATTCATCCTAACGCACAAGGGTGCTCGCTCGGCACAAGCCTTATCGAATCATATATTGCCGACACTCGGCCGAATCGGCTTATTGCCTACACTCGCAATCCGTCGCTGCTGCGCGCTGTTGGTCATGCGTGTGCAGTTGCCGACGTGTTAGAGCATCAGTATCCGCACGAAGTAGCTGCGTCTATTCCAGACGCGACGCTTGCCGACGATAACTATATATACCATATAGGGCGGTACGCGCCGCACGGGCTTTATGGGGCGTTTGATCCGGCGCAAGGCACCTATAATGGCCAGCGGCTTGATCAACGCTGCCGCTATGTAACAGACCCAAATAATGCACTCGCCATTTCGGTAGAAACAAGGAGGTAACAGGGCATGAAACATATTTTGATTATAGGTGCGCAGCACGGCAACGAACCTCTTGGCGAGGCGCTTTATGCGTACATTAAACAAAACCGTACGAATCTACTGCCGTACATCACGTTCAAAACAGGAAACCCGCGTGCCAAAAAGGCGGGCGTTCGGTATATTGAGTCTGATCTTAACCGTAGCTATACTGGCGGCGTCAAAACATACGAACAACGCCGGGCACGACGAATGCTAACGTACATTAAAAGTCATGCGTTTGATTTGGTTATTGATGCTCACACTACCACGTGCCAAGAGCCGCCGTGTTTTATTGCGCATACCCTAAACGGAGAGGTAGGAAGATTTATGGCGGCCTGCAGTATTATGAACGTCGTTCATATGCACCCTCGCATCACCAAAACATCGCTTATTGGCGTGTGCCCACAAGCAGTTTCTATAGAGGTAAACAAAGAGCAAGTACAAGAACGGATGTTACGCGTACTGGCAGGCGCTATTGAGGTATATATTCGCGGTGACGCCCCATATTCCCATAAAACCATCTACGAAATAGCCGACTTTATACTAAAAAGCGACATGTCAGAACAGCAAGCGAGTAAGCTGCAAAACTTCCAAAAAAGTCCGTATGGCTACTACCCAGTTTTAACAGGTGAAAACTCGTACAAACAACTTACAGACTACCTTGGCTTTAAGGCGTACAAGGTATACAAAACTAAGGTATAATAGAGACAGATATGACAAAGCAAACAATTCTTACCGGTATTCGCGCCAATAACGATCTTCATATTGGCAACTATTTTGGCGCTATATTGCCAATGATCGACATGGCCAAAACCAAGTCGCAGGAATATCAAATTAACATGTTTATTCCCGACCTTCATAGCTTTACGACGCCAATCGATCATGGCGCGCTCTACGAGCAAATTCTTAACAACGCCCGGCTTTTTGCAGCAGCTGGCTTGCCGCTTGATAACGACAACATCTACTTGTACCGTCAAAGCTACATTCCAGCTCACAGTGAGCTCACGTGGATTTTGGATTGTTTTACTGGTTTTGGTGAAATGAGCCGCATGATTCAGTTTAAGGATAAGTCGGCTACCATTGGCACCGAGCGCACTACCGTAGGCCTTTTTAACTACCCAGTTCTTATGGCGGCCGATATTTTGCTCTACAATGCCAACTATATTCCTGTTGGTGACGACCAAACACAGCACCTTGAGTTTACGCGCGACATTGCCGAGCGTATGAACAAGCAATTTGGCGACATATTTACGGTGCCCGAGCCAGTCGCCAAGCAACACGAGTTTTTCGGTAAAGACCAAGGCCTTCGTATTAAAGACCTCGTAAATCCTGCCAAAAAAATGAGCAAAAGCGACGAAACGGGCAAGGGTGTTATATTTTTGGGTGATGATCCTGAGGTTGCGGCTAAAAAAATCATGGCAGCCACAACCGACGACAAAGCCAGAATAGACTTCAACCGAGCCGATCAACCGGGTATTAGCAACCTCCTTGAAATATTGGCGCTTCTTCGTGGCGTGCCCCTGCAGAGTGTTATTGACGAATTTAAGGGCAGGGAGCGTTACGGCGACTTTAAAAAGGTTGTTGCAAACGAAATGCGAGACTTTTTAGCCGATTTTCAGCAGCGTCTCGCGGCTGTTGACGACACTGTTATTCTAGCAAAGTTGCAACAATCCGAAACCGAAATGACAAAAGTGGCGAACGCAACACTTTTGCGCGTGCAACAAGCTGTCGGCTTACGATCGAAAGACGCGTAAATGGTTAAAATAGCAAGTTCAGACATCCTGGCGATTTTACGTAAATTTGATATTGCCAATGATACCGCAGTGCCGCGGCAAATTGAGCAACTTGTATTCTCACACCCCAACCCCATTAATACACTGGCTGCCTTTACATTTCAGCGCCGTAAATTTTACGTTCTCTACGACGATACAGCAGAGGATAGCGCGAGCTAC
>DATCYU010000021.1:0-4790 GCA_036526295.1 Saccharimonadales bacterium (SeqCode)
TTCGATCAAAGTGCCTAGTGGCATGAGTGCCGAAGACGCACTCCATCACTTTGGCCAAAAAGCCGCCGAAGCTGGTCACAAAGTTGAGTGGTTTTCGGTACCTGGTGGTGAAGCGATACGTGTCGATGGTAGTGATGATACGGCAAAAGTTGCTGCAGTACTAAGTCAATTTGCCAAATAGTACCAGTTCAGCTTACAATAGGTGCATAAACAGGGGATATAAAATAATATGTTTCAGCTTGACGATCAGTTTCTCAAAGATCTTGGCCTTGACCAACTTCCTGAGGAGCAAAAACAAGCCTTTCTCGATCACATTTACAATGAGCTTGAGCTACGCGTAGGGGTTCGCCTCTCTGACGGCTTAAGCGACGAACAGCTAAAAGAGTTCGAATCGTTTGTAGATCGTGACGACGCGAAGGTTCAGCAATGGGTAGCAGCAAACGCCGCTGATTACGCCAACGACTCTAGCTACCAACAACTTAAACAAAACGCCCCCGAGGGTGTTGACGAAAAGGCAGTTTTGGCCGAGTACGCCTCACTGAAATGGCTTGGCATGAATAGGCCAAACTACCGCGACGTTGTTTCACAAGTGCTTGGAGAACTCAAAAATGAGATCACCAACAACCGCGATACGCTTTTAAACGACGATATGAGTCAGGCTACCGCGTAACCACGCAAAAAAGCAGCAGCGTCCATACGCCGACCACTTGGAGCAACGAGCTCATCAATCGACAAATAAGCACCGTCTCGACATAAAAGATCGAGCGGTGTTTTTTGTTGATGAGTGACGTGTGCTTTCGTAATGATAATATGGTGATTATTTATAATAGCTTTACTTTTTGGAAAGCTGAGATGAGCGCGCACTAGTCGTTCGGCCTCGATTGCGCTGAGTTCGCTGAGGTTGAGGTGGGCATCTTCTTTTTTAAGGAGCTGGCAGTAGGTAGCGCGTGAATCATCTTGAGGGGTGGGCGCCAGGTTATTGCCTAGGATGGTTGGGAGCGTTTTTATGAGAAGATCGGCACCTAGCGCAGCGAGCGTATCATAGAGCTCTGGGCGCGTTTCGTGGCCGGTAAGAGGATATTTCTGCTTTATGTAGACAGGTCCGGCATCCATGGCGGCAGAAAGTAGCATAATCGAAACACCCGTTTCAGTGTCACCGTGCGCGATTGCCGATTCGATGGGGGACGGGCCTCGGTATTTGGGCAGAAGAGAAGGGTGGACGTTAATAATACCCGGTGTAAAGAGGTCGATAGTGCTTTGGGGAATGATTTTGCCGTAACTCACGAGTATACCAACAGGGTCGCTAAGCGTTGCAACTTGTTCGTTAATTTCGCTGACTTTTAGCGGCTGCCACACCTCGATGCTATGCGCGAGCGCAAGTGTTTTGACGCTCGGCATCGTTAATTGGTGACCTCTACCTCGTTTAGTGTCGGGTTTTGTAACGACGGCTCGAACGTTATAGCCTTCGTCGAGGAGTTTTTTAAGAACGGTTGTACTGAATTCTTCAGTCCCAAAGAATATGATTGTTTTTGATGTGCTTTTCATAGTTTAGGGGCTGTAGCTCGCCTTTCTCGTCGAGGGTGTAAAAGCTTTCGGCTTGATCTTTTATATGGTCAATAAAAACAATGCCATTAGTGTGGTCAACTTCGTGTTGAATAACGCGCGCCAGAAAGCCTTCAGCCTTAAAGCGTACCTCGTTACCTTCGAGGTCGAGCGCTTTGACGCGGATTTTTGTATGACGAGGAACGAGGCCGTACACTTTATCGACACTTAAGCACCCTTCGTAGTCACTGACGACCTCGCCTTCATACTTAACGATTTCGGGGTTGATAAGGGCGGTAAAATCGCGCGTTGCTTTGTCTTCAAAGTCGCTTCGTACAATAACGACGCGTTCAAGCGCATCAACTTGAACGGCAGCCAGTGCAGCGCTGATTTCGTGAGGGCGCGAATCTTCCCAATCAAGCGAGGCGCTCGTCATGTCGCCAACGAGCTTAACGATGGCGTCCGTAATAACGCGCACGCGTGACGATTTTTCGCGTAAGTGCGGGTTGGGCAGGGTTATAATGTCTTCTTTTTTCATTACAACCTATTATAACAGATACAAAAGCGAGGTTATAATAGGCTGGTTGGGTCAAGCTCGAATTGCCAGTGGGTGGAGGGAATAAGGCTAGTAAGGTGGAGCAAATCAGCTCGGCGTGGTGATTTTATAACAAGCTGCCAGCGGTAGGTATCGTGCTGACGCTCGTAGAAGGCGGGTGTTGGCCCCAGAATTTGCACGGTAGACGGTACTTTTTGGCGTAGTTCGCGGGCAAGGAACTGCGCATTACGAACTGCGGCTGCCTCGGTTTTATAAACACATGTTGCTTTAAGTAAGTAGGTGAAGGGCGGAAACCCACTTCGCTGGCGCTCGGCGAGAGCTGTTTTGTAAAAACTGGTGTAGTCTTGAGTGATGCCAAAGGTAACCGCCGGATGCGTCGGTTGGTAGCTTTGAACAATGACACTCGTAGGGTGAGGTGAGCGCCCTACGCGCCCCACTACTTGAGCGAGAAGTTGAAAAGTTCTCTCGGCCGAGCCATAATCAGGCAAACTGAGTCCGGCATCAGCCTGAATAACGCCAACAGTTCGGAGTTTTGGGAGGTCGAGACCCTTTGCGATTACCTGCGTGCCGACAATAATGTCGATATCGGCATTATAGAGTTCTTTATAGCGCTCTTCGACAGATTCGCCGGTTTCATTGTCGCCATCAAAACGTGCAATGGTGTGTTTGGGAAATATCTTTTTAAATTCTGACTCAATGAGTTTTGTACCAATACCTTTATGGATAATGTCGGCCGAGCCACATTCAGGGCAGCTCGTGGGTACTTTTTGGCGTTGGCCGCAAATGTGGCATTCGAGTTTGTGCTTGTCTGCGTGCAGGGTAAAAGGTATAAAACACCGAGGGCATATGGCGGCCCAGCCGCAGTTTTCGCACAGTGTTGTGCTGGCGCTGCCGCGGCGGTTATGGAATAAAAGAACCTGTCCGTTATTCTGTAGCGTTTGCTCTACTTCTTTAAGAAGGCTATTCGACAAAAAACGGTGACGAGTAAAGTCGGAACGTTTTGTTGCGTCTATAAGGCTAACTGATGGTCGAACGGTGTCCCTGCGCGCGGGTGTGGTCATGGAAACAATAGGGCGATCGGTATGTTGAAATAAATAATAATCAGCTACTGATGGTGTCGCGGTACCAAAAACAACTTTCGCATCATGACCTTTTGCCAAGATACTGCTCGCACGCAAGGCAGAGTAACGGGGCGATTGTTCTTGCTTAAAACTTGGCTCGTGCGCTTCGTCGACAACAATAAGCCCAATGTGGGCAAGGGGTGCAAATAATGCCGAGCGAGGACCGATGACAAGTCGTGGCGAAGTGCTCGTAAGGGCATCGCGCCATGCAATGTGTCGTTGTGCTTCGGTTTGTTTGGAGTGCATAAGAATAACGTTGTCAAAATGTTGCGAAAATTCGTCAACAAGCTGGGTTGTGAGTGCGATTTCGGGTACGAGTATAATGGCTGACTTGCCGCTCGCAAGGGTCTGTGTAGCAAGTTCAATATAAACGGCGGTTTTGCCTGAGCCGGTAACACCATGTAAAAGAGCCGATCCGGACGACATAGAAGCAATTTTTTGAACAGCGGTCTGCTGATCGCTCGTGAATACATTATTTGTTCGTTTGCGCAGCGGCGCAGAGTCATTATTTTTTTGGGTAGCTGCGCGGCGATTTTTTTGGAGTCCACGCGGCAAAACTGTCTGGAGGGTTGTTGCGAGGTGGGTGGCGTAGTATTCACTCATCCATAAAGCAAGTTCAATAAGGGGCTTGGGGAGTGGAGAGGGTTCAATGAGTGAGACGATAGGTTTTGTCTCGTAGGCGGGCTTTGTTGCCTCACGTAAGATAACCCCCTCGTATTGCTTTTTGCCGACCTCAATAATAACGAGTGAGCCAATTGGCAAAGGCGATTCAAAAGAGTACGTGAAACTAGCACTTGACGCGCGAATAATTTTTAGCGGGGCCACCTCGTAGTAGTGCATATATTTCATTATACTGTTAAAATAAGCGTATGTATTTTGAAAGTCGTGCGCAGGCTGGTCAATTGTTGGCCGCTGAGTTGGTGGAGAAATATCGCTACGAAAACTGTGCGGTTGTGGCGCTGAGCGACGGCGCGGTAGAGGTAGGCGAGCAGATCGCAAGTGCACTTCACTGTATTTTGACAATGCTACTTATTGAAGAGATACCGATTCCTGGAGAGGATATGGATTTTGGCGGCGTCTCTCAAAACGGTAATTTTACCTATAATGGTATGTTTAGTGCCGGTGAGATTGACGAATATACCGGTGAGTTTCACGGATATCTTGAGGAACAAAAGCGAGAAGCGTTTCAGCGACTCAACCGGCTACTGGGCGACGGCGGTATTATTGATAATGATATGCTACGTGACCATACGGTTATTTTGGTGTCGGACGGGCTCGTGACGGGGGCTGCTATTGACGTGGCAATTGATTTCTTGAAGCCGATTCGTATTAATAGGTTGGTGGTTGCCGCTCCGTTCGCCTCGGTGCCTATGGTAGACAAACTCCATGTTGCCGCAGATGAGCTCCACATACTCGATGTAAAAGAAAATATGATGGACGTTAATCATTATTATGAACAAAATGATGTCCCGTCGCACGAGGAAACGATACGCAAAATTAATGAGATTGTGCTGAATTGGCGTTAACGGAGCTTGCAAAATGGGTAGCAAAAAGTGTAGAATAAAAAGCAA
>DATCYU010000022.1:0-3960 GCA_036526295.1 Saccharimonadales bacterium (SeqCode)
CTAACGCTGCTAGTTTATACCTATTACGCCAACACCTACGACGAAGCGTACAGCCGCACCATTGCGTTTTCTTCACTGGTTGTTATGCAGTGGGCAAGCGCCCTTGGCATGCGAAGCGACGACGAACCACTCTACAAGCGCCTAAGGGTATGGAACGGCAAGTTTTTCTTTGGCCTTTTCGCCGCTGTTTCGTTACAAATACTTGCGCTGTATGGCCCGCTCGGGCCAGTTTTGCACGTTGCCGAAGTTGGCGTTTTAGACCTCGCCATGACCGGCATCGCCGCGTTTATCATCCCATTATGCGTTATTGAGTTTCATAAATATATTGGCCGCGAATTCTTTGGCCGTTCTGTAAAACCAAAACGGATTCGGCGATCACTCCAACCCCTACCAAACAGAGAAAATTTGTGATACTATAGGGGAGCTTTGGGGCGTCGCCAAGTGGTAAGGCACCAGGTTTTGGTCCTGGCATTCGGGGGTTCGAATCCCTCCGCCCCAGCCAAGATTATTATGCATAAAAACAGAGATAGAAGTATCATCTCTGTTTTTTTGTTACTATAGAAAACATGAGCAAAAGGTATACCGACGAGAAAAATGTAAAAGACCATGCTTGATCATAATGAGTGATGATGAGGAAATCAGACGCATAGCCAACGAGGCTCGCGCCGATTTTGAAGCGGGTACGATACCCGAAGCACAACTCGTCCAATTGTATGGGGATTACTGCCCGGCGGTTGATGCCAATATGTTCGTAGCCGCAGCAAGAGTGCTGTTTCCGGCAGGGAATTGTGGTCTCGCCTCTTTATATCTGCAGTTCCAACTACAAGGTGGCGAGGTTGCATACGGCACGTACGCCAGAAAGGGGCATACGTTTTGGCATATGGGTTCGCTAATCGTTGATATCACCAGCGATCAATATGGCGGCCCAAAGGTATACGTAGGGCCGCTTGTGGAGCCGTGGTCGCTCCAAGCGCCAGATAGTGCATACGCTTTCAAACACCACCGATGAGATTCCTGCTATTATTAGAAGCATGAACAAGGCCAACTGGAAGCACGTTTTACATTATGATCCGTTGCCGGTTCTTTTGTCTTCTCATAACGAAGCTATTGCGTTTTTTACAGCCAAAGACTTGCTTGGCAAGGTGCTAGACACAAAAAGCTTATGGGATCTACCCGAGGCGCAGAAAATTGTAAGGGCGCAGCAGCCAAATGGTTCGTGGAAGTATCCTGGTGGCAATAATGCCATTCGTTCGGCGGAAAACTATGATCAAATAGAGACGTATCGCAACCTGGGCTATTTGGTAGAGATGTTTGGGTTTGATAAGACAAGCCCGGTTGTTGCTAGGGCCGCTGAATTTATGTTTCGTTTTCAAACAGATGCGGGCGATATAAGGGGTATTTTGGGCAACCAGTACACACCGTATTACACGGCGGGAATTTTAGAGCTGCTTATTAAGGCCGGATACGCCGGTGATAAACGCGTTGAAGCCGCATTTAAATGGCTTGCGTCTATACGCCAAAACGATGGTGGTTGGGCAATTCCGCTGCGAACGCGTGGCAAAAAACTCGACGTTATTGCAATGGGCAATGCGACATTGGAGCCAGATAGGTCTAAGCCGTTTTCGCACTTGGTAACGGGTATGGTGCTTCGGGCATATGCAGCCGATGAAAAGTATCGTAGCGCGCTCGTGGCGAAAACCGCCGCCGACCTTTTGCTGACGCGTTTATTTAAGAAAGACGAATATTCAGATAGGGGTAGTGCCGATTTTTGGGTTAGGTTTACCTACCCATTTTGGTTTACCGACCTCGTTTCAGCCACAGACAGCCTGTCTAAACTAGGTTTTTCTAAAGACGAGCCGCACATGCAAAAAGCGGTTCAATGGTTTATTGATGCCCAACAGAAGGATGGGGCCTGGAAGCTAAAAACCCTGAAAAACGGTAAAAAATATCCTACAGATTTATGGCTAGATTTAGCTATTTGCAGGATATTACAGCGATTATATAAGTAAAAGGAGGACCGATGTCGGACAAAAAACATTTACGCATGCTAGACGAGCTCTATGCTCACCCGATTGCGCATAATCTTGAGTGGGTTGAGCTTATACCCGCGCTTGCATCTATAGGTGTGGAACATACCGAAAAAAACGGTAGCCATCACTTTACACGCAATGGTCATACAGTTGCATTTGAGCACCGCGACGCACTGGACGAGGAAGAAATTATGAAGCTACGTCATTTTTTGCGCACGAGCACCGAGTCTGATGCGCCCAATCTGGCGGGCGATATGATTTTGGCCATAGATCATCATAAGGCGGTGGTTTTTCGTGACCCCGGCACAACATTTGAATCACGTGTCGAGGAGCATGCAGATTTAACAAAAGGCCGAATTCTTCACACACGCCCCACCAGTACACCCTTTAGAAACAGCGGTCCTGAGATTGACGAAGATTACTACGACTCTATTGTAGAAGAGATGGCTAAAGCTAAAAGTATTGCGATATTGAGTCACGGCACTAGTTCTAGCAATGCAGCGATGCAGCTTTTGGCTAAGATTCGTGATAAAAATCCAGAACTTTTACATCGAATCGCCGCGATAAAAAGATGTGACCTAGAAGCTATGTCTGAGCCGCAGATGGAAAGTTTGGGTAAGAAACTACTCGGTTCGAAATAACCCGCGTAGCTAGTGCATATTGTTGTAAATTTAGGTATTTTGTTCGCCGAGCTCGCCAACTACACTGAGCACAGAGGAGTTAGTGAGTATGAGTGTTTTTATCGACCAAAATATAGTGTCTGCAATTGCCAATGATGTGGGTGGTATAAACCCTTATGATTCGCTAGAGCAAGAGCACATTAATGATGTACGCGAATGGTTGGGAAGCGGTACGAATCCGTTTCGGCTCAAAAAACCCGATATTCCACCAAAACACCTCGTGTCTTATTTTGTACTCGTTGACCCGGACCATCGCAGCATTTTACTGGTCGATCATATTAAAGCGCAGCTATGGTTACCTTCGGGCGGGCACGTTAAGCTTAATGAATCGCCGCAAGATGCGGTTATACGCGAAGCAGAGGAAGAGTTTAGTATTAAAGCAAACTTTCTACGTAGTAACGATAAGCCGTTTTTTGTAACAGTCACACAGACCGTTGGCTTAACACCAGGCCATACCGACGTTAGCCTGTGGTTCTTGCTTCGCGGTGGCGTGCACGAACGAATGCACTACGACCGAAGTGAATTTACAGACATTGAATGGTACACATTCGATGAGATTCTTCAGACTGACCCGCTTATATTTGACCCGCATTTGCAACGGTTTACGGCAAAACTCGCCAATTATTTGTAAATTTCAATGTTATATTTATATACATGATTGAACATTCGAATATTCAAGTTGGCAATGCTGCTATTGATGCACAAAGAGGCTGGTTTGTTGGCAGTTTTATAGACGAAAAGCTTGGGCTTCGGCATACCAAAGACGTTGAGCTAAAATGGGGTATACATACCGCTGGCGAAGAGCGCCCCGAATGGGTTACGAGCGAAGCCCGCACTACTATTGGCATTCTTATTTCGGGAAAATTTGAAATGGTGTTTCGTAACCAAACCGTTACATTGGCTAAACCCGGCGATTTCGTGATGTGGGGTAAGGGCGACGACCACAAATGGCGGGCACTGGAAGATACCGTAATACTAACCGTGCGGTGGCCGTCGGCTACCTAATTGAGGCAAAATATTCGCGCGTTCCTGCCGAATACAAACCTTCGGTTCTTATAAGCTGCACGTTGTCGTGCTCACTAAGCACGTCGTCTTTTTTGCCTACAAATACAAAAGTTGTTCCATTACCACAGCTCGCAAAATACCGCGCCATTTCATAGTCACTTTTGCTGTCACCAAAACAAATGAATGACGCTGTTTTTACGTTGGTGTATTGTGCCACCCATTCGTAGATTAATTCGGCACCCGCA
>DATCYU010000023.1:0-3458 GCA_036526295.1 Saccharimonadales bacterium (SeqCode)
TTGATATCAATAACCACATGGTTGTCTTTAATATTCGCGACCTTGAAGATGAGCTGCGCCCGGTAGCTATGTATATTGTGCTAAGTCACATTTGGAACATTACCCGTAGCGACCAACGCAAGCGTATGCTGATCGTAGACGAGGCATGGCAGCTTATGAAATATGACGATTCAGCGAACTTCCTCTTTAGCCTTGCTAAGCGGGCACGTAAATACTACCTTGGTCTCACTACCATTACCCAAGACGTTGAGGACTTTATGGGCAGTAAAATGGGCCGAGCCATTGTGGCAAACTCTTCAATGCAGCTGCTGTTAAAACAATCCTCGAGTGCGGTTGATGTCCTTTCAGATGTCTTTAAACTTACCGAGGAAGAGCGCAAGCGCCTCGCTAACTTCCCGGTAGGGCAGGGGCTGTTTTTTGCCGGGCAAAACCACGTTCATATTCAAATTGTTGCAAGCGACACCGAGCAAGGACTTATTACAACCAACCCGGCGCCAGTCGCACAACAACAGGCGCCCCTACCCGGCGGAGAGACCCAGCAACAACCCATGACTAACGGCTACATGAATCCCGGAGAAACGGGCGTATAATAAAGGATGATTCATGGCGACGGTAGATTTCAAAAACGATAATAGGCAAGCGCAGGACGAGCAATATGACCCTTACGGAAATGCTCGTGATTTATATCGCCAAGAGCAAGAGGCCCCACAAAGCCTAGACGATTCAAAACCAAACACCGACTCTACCGATAAAACGAGCAATATTAATGATACACGTAGCCAAGAGGAAGCCCCTAGTTCTACCCCTGATTGGAAAACTGATGTTTCCGAAAAAGGCTCAACCAATAAAAAACAACCGACAACTATTTGGGCACAAATAAAAAAAAGAGGGCCACTTGGCGCTATTATTGGCCTAGTTGGCGGGGGTGGCATTATTGGCGGTGGCTTTTTAAGCCCGGCGGGCCTCATTATTCACCTCAAAGAGATATTCGTTAATAAACTTGATACTATGTCTCCCGTTATGGGGGAGCGTTCAGACATTGTTATGGGTAAGCGCATGTTTGGTACTAATCTTACCTGTAAAATTAAGGTGCGCTGCCGTTTTAGTGGCCTTACAAGTAGGCAAATGGATCGTCTGCGTATTCAAGGTGCTGAAATTTTAGACAAAGACGGCAAACCAATTACCAAGAATGCCCTGGGGCGCTATACCGGTGGAAAAACCCTTGTTATGCCAGACGGTAGTAAAATTGAGGCGAGCGCGTACAAAAAGAGCCTTCGCAGTAATTCGGCGCTACGTGATATTAGTCGAAGTGTATTTGCACCTCGGTATATGTCATGGAACGATAGCATCTCAAAAGATATACGAGCTAAAAAACGGCTTGTAACCAACCCCGAATGGGGGAATGCGGAGGACGAAAAAGATACGCGCAAAAATGTATTAAAAGCAGTAGCAGGTGAGGGGTTTACCGCCCAAACACAAGATGTACCAGCCTCCGAAAAACCACCAACAACCGATCCGAACACGGGTAAACCGGTACAAAATCCACCCGTTGATCTTGCCGCCGAAGCTGGCGACATGGCAGCAACCATTAATGATCAGGCGGCTACCTTAACAACAGCCGCCCAAAACGGTGACCCCATTCCAACAATACCGTCTGACCCGGCCGGTGCCGCAAGCCTCCCAGAGACGCCTATTAAAGGTAACGCCCTGAAATCTATTGTTGGGTTTTTCAACCCTGCCGATATTTTGGTGGGATTATGTAACACCTACAAACTAACGAAAACGATCGTCTTTGCTGCTCGAGCTCTTGTTGTTGTTAATGCAATGCGCTTTGCTTCGCAGTTCTTTTCGTCGGCAGATAAACTAAAAGCGGGCGAAGGCACGAGTAACGACGCCGAGGCTCCTGCAAAAATTCTTGAGCGTACCGATCAATATGGGGATAGCTTTGGTGATTCGGTTAGTTACCAGTATACCGAATACGGTAGTGTGCCCGACAAGCCGATCGCGTTCAGTTTAGCTGGCAATGGAGTGGTTCTTATTCTTACGGCTATTGTTAGTTGGATAAATAGCCACCTTGGAAAAACGCTTGTTAATGACGGCTGTAAGGTTCTCACAAACCCCTTTGTACAAGGTGCCTTAGCGCTCTCGAGCTTTATTCCGGGAGGTGGCCAAATTGTAGGGGTTATATCGAAGGTTGGTGTAAAAGCTGCCGAAGTAACCGCTAAAGAACTCATTACAAACATGGTTAAAAAGATGGCCGAGGCAGCCATTAAGAAAGCGAGTGACGCTTTTACAAAAGACGCACTCAAGAGCGCCGCAAAAACAGTCGGTAAAGAATTTTTGAAGCTCGCCGCCACCGCAGGTGGAATCTTCCTTGCAAGCTACCTTACAGAGCGTTACGCAATACCGTTCCTTGCTCGAATAATCAGTAACACCTCAATTAATGCCGATATGGACGGCGTAGCAGCTGTTGATACGATTTTTGGCGGGTTCCAAGCAACCAACAATGCCGCATCCCAGGAAGGTGGTGAAGTAGCACTAAGCCAGCAACAAGCGGCATCGTTTTACACTTTTGCTAATGAGTCGACCGCGACTTACGTTGCCGACATGCGTGCACAAAGTAACCCATTTGACGTAAACAACCCGTACTCGATGAGCAATAACCTCGCCGCATCGTTCTATACTTTTGCATCAAAAATTAAATCAAGTAGTCTCCTTGCATTGCCAGGCGCTATATTTTCAGCATTTAACCCCGCAAAACTCTTTAGCGGCTCTACAGTATTCGCCGATTCGCAAGTAGGATGTCCCGAAGACACTTACTTGAATGACCACCACCTTGCTTCAACACCAGCCTGCGGTCCTAAAACTGGCGTTGTTGACGTTAACTTCCTTCAAACAGCTGATCCAGACACCGACGTAACAACCTGGATGCTCGACAATAAGCAAATTGATAACGATGGAAATGCCATTCCCGATAGTGACTTTGCCAAATATCAAACCGAATGTCTCACCGATAGCCCAATCATCGACCCCGACTTAGCAGGCGACTCACCAGCACTACCAGAAACCTGTTATGACACACAGCTTAACGAAACAACCGAGCGTAAGATGTTCTCAATGTACATCATTGACAACCGCGTTACTAACGCCATGGACGGTGCATCAGCCACAAGTGCCGACGTACAACCTTCGACATCGGCCTACGACGTGGCAAGTAGCATGCTTCAATCGGCACTTGCGCAAGATACGAACGACACTGCAGTAGCATCAACCGTTCAGCCAACTCAACCCGCCGAGCCAAAGCCGCTCGAAAAGGCACTACAAGCCACCGGTTCTCTGGCCAACACCATCCCTAACTTGTCGCAATACAGTATCTTTTCACCATTCACCGGAGTAGCTATGTCATGAAACTACACATGAATAAATTACGTCTTAAGCTCCGCCGAATTGGCCTCATT